>JBJMGC010000155.1:0-28379 GCA_045808105.1 Acidobacteriaceae bacterium
AAATCGGCGACTGCTTCCTCGGTGACCAAGCCGGCCACACTCGAAACCGGACTCGTGGTGCAGGTACCGCCCTTCATTAATGAAGGCGAAAAGATCCGCGTCGACACCGCTGAGGGTGCTTACCTCTCGCGCGCATAACAATTCACACTTGCAGGCGGACTTCGGACCGCCTGTGCTGCGCTTGCGCTCGTTTGCCCGCTCTGCAACACTGACCACTCAGCCGCTATGGTTCGCTATTACCTCGTTAAAGGCCGCGTACAGGGCGTGGGCTTTCGCTGGTTCGTCCATCGTGAGGCCGCCACGCTCGGCTTGCGGGGTTGGGTGCGGAATACTGAAAGTGGTCACGTTGAAGTGGTAGCCATGGGTGAAGAGTCGGAACTGAAACGCCTGCAAGGGTTGCTGGCCAAGGGATCGCGAGGCAGCCGCGTCGATGCCATCGAGCAGCGCGACCTCGATCCCAGCGAGGGCAAGGACCTGGGGGCATTTGAGATTGAAGGAGCCTGGTAAATTCGAGCATGCCCACCAAAGCGATGAACGTGAATCCGGCAAATATGGACCCCATCAACTGTGAACCGCTCAAGCGCCTGGTGCGCACCGTGCCAGACTTTCCGAAGCCCGGCATTCTCTTCTACGACATCACCACGCTTCTGAAAGATCGCCTCGGCTTCGCGACGCTGATTGATGCACTCGCGGCGCACTATCTCGAAAAGGATATCGATCTGGTGCTCGGCATTGAGGCGCGCGGCTTCATCTTCGGTCCTGCTCTCGCCTATCGGCTCAACGCTGGTTTCGTTCCGGTGCGCAAGCCACGCAAGCTGCCCGCAGCCACCGCGAAAGTCACGTACGATCTGGAATACGGCAGCGATTCGCTCGAAATTCACATGGATGCCATCGAGCCGGGCCAGAACGTCGTCATCGTCGACGACCTACTTGCTACCGGCGGCACCATGGAGGCGACCGTAAAGCTGGTGCGCCAGCTCGGCGGCCGCATCGCTGGCCTCGGCTTCGCGATTGAACTCGACTTCCTCAAGGGCCGTGAGCGCTTTGAGGAATTCGATGTCTTCAGCCTGCTCCACTACGACGAATAACTCTCACAGCGAAATGAGCGGGGACCGATGCTCCGCTCTACACTTAGCGGCCTCGCATCAGACGGTGGTACGACGTCCCGTAATAAAGTGGAGTACGAAGGCGATCACCGCCACGATCAGCAGGATATGAATAAAGAATCCTGCAACGTGAAACATCAGGAAGCCACCGCCCCACAGCAACAGCAGAATAATCGCAATCGCGATCCACATCGCACACGCTCCTTGCGGGCTTTCCATACGCCCTAGCTGCATAGAAGGCTGCAATAGTCGGCGGGTTGTGCGCCGCATCTCGCCAGAGTCTCAACGAAAGTCCACCAGATAAACTATCTCAATGGACAACCGCGCTCAGAAGCTCCTGCGCCGGATCTTCATCGGCTCCGGAGTGACCGGCGTTTATCCGAGTCATGCCGCGGCGCTCGCCGCTATTCCGAAGAAGCGCAAAGTCGGCTACGACAACAAAGAATCGAGCAATATGTATCCATATCTGCTCGAATTCACCAAGATCAGCGACTTCGCAGCACTTTTCTATTTGAGCCGGCTGGCGCAGCCCGGCTATCGCATCTTTGATTTCGGAGGCAACACCGGCGTCCTCTATTACAGCTACCAGCGGCGCTGGAACATGCCCCCCGATGTGACATGGACGGTGTGCGATGTTCCCGCCGTTGTCGAAGCAGGACGTGAATTCGCGAGGACACGCCCGAGCAACGGCCTGCACTTCACCTCAGGCTTTGCCGACGCCGCAGGCGCCGATCTGCTCTTCACCTCCGGCACGCTGCAATATGTTCCGGAAGCATTCGCCGACCTGCTCGCGAAGCTGGGCGACGCAAAGCCGCACTACATCCTCGCGAACCGCACCGCAGTGTGGGACGGCCCCACATTCTTCACCCTGCAATCTCTCGGTCCGGTGGTCTGTCCCTATCGCGTGCAGAACCGGAAAGAATTTGTGGCGTCCCTGGAACAGCAGGGATATCGCGTGAAAGACACCTGGGAGTGCCCGGAAAGCGGCATCAACGTACGCTGGCACGTCCGTCACCGCATCAAAGCCTACGCAGGATTTTTGCTGGAACGCGCCTGACAGAATCGCCGTATATACCTCCGAGCGCGGCTCTGGATACGCGCCGGTCAGGCATGTTCATACCTGCACGTTGAAAGCATCGAGGTTCCTCCATGTCCCTCGTCTCCTTCCGCAGCACCCTGCGCCGGCTCGCCCAGTCTCCGGGCTTCGCACTCGCCGTTATCCTCACACTGGCGCTGAGTATCGGCGCGAATACCGCCGTCTTCAGCCTCGTAAACGCACTGTTGCTGCGCCCGCTGCCTTATCGGCAACCGGACCGGCTCGCCGCCATCGAGATGGTTTCTAACCAGGACGCCCCGGATCCCTCCACCGCCATCGATGGTGAAACGTGGGAGCTCATCCGCGATCAGGTGCCTCAGGTGATAGCTGCGGTGTATAGCTTCGGCGGATTGGCGGCGGCGGCGAATGTCCGTACCCCGGCCGGCGTCCAGAGCGTCTCTTCGGGGCGGGTCTCGGCAAACTTCTTTCAAGTGCTTGGCGAGATGCCGATCATGGGACGTAGTTTCACTGCGGAGGAAGACCGGGATGGCGGTCCGCACGCGGTCATCATCAGCAACCAGCTCTGGCGCACCGCTTTTCAGAGCGATCCGCACATCCTTGGCAAAGCCATCTCTGTTAAAGGCGAGCCGTATACAGTCGTCGGCGTGCTTGGACCGCGCCTCACTGTGCCCGGCGCCGCCGAAATCTATACGCCGATCCGTCCTTCCCGCACAGGAGAAGGGGGCGGCACAAACTACGAGTTCACGGCGCGCCTGAAGCCGGGCACAACCTGGCAGGAAGCAAACGCCGCCCTGGGCCGCCTGCACCCGAAAATGCTGGACTGGCACGAGCATGATCTGCGTCCGGGGGAACACCGCGAACTACAGTTCATTCCGCTGGAGCAGCACCTCAGCGCTGATGAACATGACCCGGCGCTCGCCCTCCTGCTGGCCACAGGCTTCATCGTGCTGATCGCCTGTGCGAATCTCGCCAGCCTGACGCTGGTGCGGATGCGCCGCCGCTCCTATGAGCTGGCGACGCGGCTGGCGCTTGGTGCAGGACGCGGGGCCCTGATGCAACAGGTGTGGGCGGAGAGCGCGGTGCTTGCTGTCCTCGGCGGCTGCGCTGGGCTCATCACCGCTTTCGGCCTGCTGCGCGCCCTGCTGGTGCTGCTGCCGCCGGAGATCGTCCCCTTCGGTGGTGTCGCTCTCGATGGCCGAGTGCTCCTCTTCACGCTCGTTATCTCGATCGGCACCAGCCTGCTCTTCGGCATGCTGCCCGCGCTCGCCATCTTTCGCATGGATCCTGCCGCCGTCCTCGGCCAGCGCACCATCGCCGGATCGCGCAGCAGCCGCGCTCGTCAGGTGCTCATCGCCTCGGAGGTGGCCCTCACCGTCATCCTGCTGGCCGGCTCCGGCCTGCTGATTCGCTCGTTGATCCATCTTCAGAATCTGCCGCCCGGCTTCGATGCGCACAACGTGCTCACCGCGCAGGCCTCGCTCGATCAGGCCGACTACCACGATCCCGCGCGCTTCGCCAGCTTGATGCGCGAGAGCGTTGCCGCCATGCAGCATATTCCTGGTGTGACCAAAGCTGCTGTCGGCCTCAGCCTGCCCTATCAGCGTGGATTGAACGACGGCATTAAAGTCGTGGATGGAAAGCAGGCCGGGCAGCAGTCCATGACCTCGGCGGTTTACATGACGCCCGGCTACTTCGATGCGCTCGGCATGCGGCTGCGCGATGGCCGTGCCTTCAACGATGCAGATACCGCAACCAGCGAGGGCGTGGCAATCGTCAACGAGAGCTTCGCGCGCCAGATTCTGCACGACCCCCATCCTATCGGGCGCGTTATCGAGCAGGGCAAGATCAAAATGCGCATCGTCGGCGTCATCAACGATGTAGAACAGAAGCCTGGCCTCGACGATCCCGGTCCCATCAGCACCGAGCGCACACTCTACATTCCGGCAATGCAGTTAGAGGCCGCCACGCTCACACTGGTCCACGTCTGGTTCCAGCCAAGCTGGATCATCCGCTCCACACATCTCGATGCGCAGACGCCACGCGCCATGCAGCAGGCGCTCGCTTCGGTCGATCCCAACCTGCCGTTCGCCAGCTTCCACACCATGGACGAGCTGCTGGCGACGGCGCTTGCTCAACAGCGTATCGAGGTCGCGCTGCTGTCATCATTGGCAGGTCTCGCCCTGCTGCTCGCCGCGCTCGGTATATTCGCCCTCGTCTCCAGTGTCGTCACAGAACGCCAGCGCGAGTTCGGGATCCGGCTGGCTCTGGGCTCACCGCTCTCCGACTCGATGCTCGTGGCCGGCCGCTCTGGCGCGCTCCCCGCGATCATGGGACTGGCAGCGGGGCTTGCGCTGGCTCTGGTTGCGTTGCGCGCCATGCGCAGCGCGCTCTTCGGCATCTCCAGCTACGATCCGCCGACGCTCATCGCAACCGTGCTCGTACTGCTACTGTTGGCCACGGTAGCCAGCTTGCTCCCGGCGCTGCGCATCGCACGTATCCAACCGGCGGTAGTACTGCGGGCGGAATAGCGCCTTTCGCTGCGGACCTGTTGCGCTCACTCTTCGTGCAGTACCACCCGGTCGCCCGCCCGTAGGTAGCCTTTCCTGCGGAACCAGTCCTCCATCGCAACGGTGAGCTCATCCATCGGCACACGCAGTCCGATCTGCATACGCCCCTCGCCAATGGGCAGCGTGTCGTCGAAGACGGCGCTATTGGTGAAATTGCGCATGGCGAAGTTGTCGATCCATGCCAGCGGACAGGGCTGCGGGATACCGCTCTCGCCCACAGACTCGACGCGCAGTTTGCGCACGAACACGAATGCTACCGCCGCGCCCGGGTTGTCGCTGACGGACCAGCCGCGCGTACCGCGGCCGGCGCATCGAAACGCGCAAAATTTGCCTCGAAGCGAGCCGCCAGCGCAGCGGCTTGGCGATCGTAAGCGGCCTTGTCCGCCCAGGCGTTGCGAGGGTTCAACAGCTCCGCCGGCACCCCGGGGCAGGTCGTCGGAATGCTCAAGCCAAACGCCTGTTCGCTCGTGAACTCAGCACCAGCCAGGCTGCCGTCGAGCGCCGCCGTCACCAGGGCTCGCGTGTGCGGCAGGCTCATGCGCCGGCCCACGCCGAAGACGCCGCCAGTCCATCCCGTGTTCACCAGCCAGCATTGTGCCCCATACTGACGCAGGCGCTCGCCCAGCATCGCTGCATAGACCTTCGGAGCCAGCGGGATGAATGGCGATGCAAAGCAGGTGGAGAACTCCGGCACCGGCTCCGAGCCCAGGCCTGCCTCCGTTCCCGCCAGCTTCGCCGTGTAACCGGAAAGAAAGTGATACATCGCCTGATCGGGCGTGAGTTTCGCGATAGGCGGCAGCACGCCAAAAGCATCCGCCGCAAGAAAGAGCAAATTTGCCGGCTGACCACCGACTCCCGGAATAACAGCGTTCTCGATGAACTCGATTGGATACGCAGCGCGGGTGTTTTCCGTGTAACGGATGTCTTCATAGTCCGGATCGCCCGTGCGTGGATCGATCACCACGTTCTCCAGCACAGCGCCAAAGCGGATCGCGTGATAGATCTGCGGCTCCTTCTCTTCGCTCAGGTCCACACATTTGGCGTAGCAGCCGCCTTCAAAGTTAAAGACCCCGCGCTCGCCCCAGCCGTGCTCGTCGTCGCCGATCAGGCGTCGATGCGGATCCGCGGAGAGCGTCGTCTTTCCCGTCCCTGAGAGACCAAAGAAGAGCGCAGTCTTGCCGTCCGCGCCTATGTTTGCCGAGCAGTGCATGGGGAAGACATCGCGCTCCGGCAGCAGATAGTTCATCACGCCGAAGATGGACTTCTTCATCTCACCCGCATATTTCGTGCCACCGATGAGCACGATCTTGCGGGTGAAGTCGGTGATGATGAAGGTCGAGGAGGTGGTGCCGTCCCGCTCAGGTAGCGCTTCGAATTCAGGCGCGGCGATTACCGTGAATTCCGCCGAATGTCCCTCGAGCTCCGCCGGCAAAGGACGCACGAAGAGCTGCTTCACGAAGAGCGCATGCCACGCATACTCCGCCACGATCGTGATCGGCAGCCGATAGTGCGGATCGGCCCCGGCATACAGGTCGAGCACGTACCGGTCCCGCTCCTGCATATGGCGCTCCACCCTCTCGAACAGAGCGGCGAATCGGTCTGGAGGAAAAGGCTGATTCACCTTTCCCCAATCGACGCGGCCTTCAGTCAGTGCATCCTTCACCAGAAACTTGTCACGCGGCGAGCGGCCTGTACGCGCTCCGGTCAGCGCTACCACGGCGCCGTTCGATGCCAGTCGCGCCTCGCCACGGGCAATTGCCGCCTCTACCAGTTGGGGCGTCGACAAATTGCGGTGGACGTGCGGCCCTTCTAACAAACTCTTCGACACAGTGCTCGCGATCGCCGCGCCCATATCTCTCCTGTTTCTGCTGAAGCTACAAAACCGTCTATTGTGCCACTCCACAGGCTGGGGAGGCCAGCCCGGTTCGCAGCATCGATAAAACGGGCTGACCCTGTCCTCTACACATCCGGTAAGTCGCAGAAGTAACAGGCCTTAAGGTTATCTTCACGTTCCTGTTTCACGGAAAATTCATGAGCCTGGAACATTGGCAAGAAGCTGTCTTTGCTATCAACGCCGAGGAGGTAAGTCATGAAACACCTTGCTCTACTTTTGGCTGGCGCCGCTGCGCTGGCTCTCCCCGGCATTCCCGCCCACGCAGAGGACGATGACTGGGGCCACAGCGATCACATCAAACGCGTCCTGCTCATCAGCATTGACGGCATGCACGCAATCGACTATCGGAATTGTTCGCACGGCATCAGCGGCGTCAACAATGGCGCTCCCTATTGCCCGAACCTGGCGGCACTCGGCTCCGACGGCGTGAGCTACATAGCAGCCAGCACCTCGCGTCCTTCCGATTCCTTTCCCGGCCTGACGGCGATTGTCACCGGTGGCACCCCGCGCACCATGGGCATTTACTACGACGTCGCGTATGACCGCTCGCTGGATCCGCCGGCAAAGACTACCGGCAATGGTGTAGCCGCTGGAACATGCACGCCTGGAGCCGCGCCCACTGGCACCACGACCGAGTATGAAGAGGGCATCGACCTCGATCAGAGCAAATTGAATGGAGGAGCGCCCGGAGCCAATCTGGCCAATGGCGGCGTGACCGCAATCGATCCGCAGCGCTTGCCGCGGGATCCCAAGAGGGGCTGCGCGCCTGTCTACCCCTGGGACTTCGTCCGCACCAATACCATCTTCGGCGTCGTCCACAATGCCGGAGGCTACACCTCCTGGTATGACAAGCATCCTGCCTATGCATCGGTTGCCGGTCCGGGTGGCAATTCGCTGAACGAATTCTTCGCGCCCGAGATCAACTCCAATGTCGTGCCCGTTCCCGGGTACGAAACACCCGCGGGCGTTTCCTGCAGCACGGTGCAGGATCCTTCCCAGACAGGTTCATGGACGGACAGCTTCGCCAACATCCAGTGCTACGACACCATCAAGGTTGACGGCATTCTGAACCAGATCCACGGCAAGGATCACGAAGGCAATCGGACGCGTGTGCCAAACCTCTTTGGCATGAACTTCCAGGCCGTCAGCGTAGGCCAGAAGCTGATCGAGAAGGGTGTGGGCAGCGGCGGTTATCTGGATGCTGCGGGCACACCGAGCGAGTTGCTGCTCGGCGAGATAGGGTTCGTCGATGCTTCCATCGGCAAAATGGTGAACGATCTGAAGGACACCGGAGAGTTCGATTCGACGCTGATCGTCATCACCGCGAAGCATGGTCAGGGCCCGATCGATCCGCATCGCTTCTTCCCCATCCCTGGGCACAGCGGCACCAACGGCACCACGCCCGCGACGCTGCTCGCCAGCCTGCTTCCGTTCTCCGAATCGCCATTGAACCCAACCGGCATCGGCGCCACGGAAGATGACGTCTCGCTTCTCTGGCTGAGCGATTCCAGCAAGACCGCCTCGGCAGTTGCAACGCTGGAAGAGAACGGCAGCAAGATCGGACTGGGCACCATCTTCTATGGACCGTCGCTTTCGCTGAACTACAACACGCCGGGCTTAGCGCCGTACGGTGATCCCCGCACACCGGACATCATCGTCACGCCCAATCCCGGGGTCGTCTACACGGGCAGTTCCAAGAAGCAGGAAGAGCACGGCGGCTTCTCGCATGACGACACCAACGTGATGATGCTGCTCTCCAATCCCGCTCTTCGGCCGCACGTTGTCTCCTCCGACGTGTCGACCGCGCAGGTAGGCCCAACTATCCTGAAAGCGCTCGGCCTCGATCCGCGCTACCTGCAGGCCGTGCAGTTGGAAGGCACGTCCGTGCTGCCGGACCTAGGCTTGCCCCGGGACAACCGCTAACCAGACAATCGCTAACTGGCCAATCGCTAACAATTGATTGCCCTTTGGCGGAGAACCAGAATGGGGGCGACGTTCAAACAGCGCCGCCTCTCTTTCGTTCCACTGCAGCGAACGCAGCTCTTCCGCCTCTGCGAAAATAGGTTCGGGTGAGGAGGTAGCTCCATTGCGATTTGTAGTTCTGCGTAAAACCGAGAAGTGGATGGAATCCGGGACACCCGATCCCAAACTCGCGGCCGCCATGCAGCAATATGACGAGGAGATGCGCAAGGCCGGCGTCCTCGTCGCCGTGGAGCGCCTGCAGCCCAGCGCCAGCGCCACGCGTCTTCGCATGTCCAAAGGCCAGTTCCGCACCGTCGACGGCCCTTTTACTGAAACAAACGAGCTGATCGCGGGCGTCAACATCATCGACGTCGCTTCTAAGGAAGAGGCGATCGCCTGGATGAAGCGCTGCCCCACATTGTGCGGCCCAAGTACGGAAGCTGAGTTCGAGATCCGTCCTGTACTGGAAGCTCCGGCCGGGGATGGCGATCCGGCTTAGCTGGGTACCGTTTGCAACCGCACTGCGAAAGATGGTCTGATCAGGCTGGACCGCCCATCTGGTGACATCAGCCGTGCCATCTACCGACATCGACCGCAGCCAGATCGATCGCACCATCGACGCCGTGTGGCGCATGGAATCCGCGCGCGTCATCGCCGGACTCACGCGCATCGTGCGTGATGTCGGCATCGCGGAAGAGCTCGCGCAGGACGCGCTGGTCGCCGCTCTCGAACAATGGCCGCAGTCTGGCGTCCCGCAGAATCCCGGCGCGTGGCTGATGACCGCGGCCAAGCACCGCGCCATCGACCTGCTCCGCCGCAACACGCGCGTGGAGCGCAAGCACGAGGAGCTTGCCCGTGAGCTGGAAGAGCAGCAGCAGCGCTCCTTCGCCGACTTCGCCACCGCGCTCGCCAGTGCCGCCGATGGTGATATCGAAGACGATCTCCTCCGCCTCGTCTTCATCTCCTGCCATCCCGTGCTCTCCCCGGAGTCGCGCGTCGCCCTCACGCTCCGCCTGCTCGGCGGCCTCACCACGCCCGAGATCGCCCGCGCCTTTCTCACAGCGGAGCCCACCATCGCGCAGCGCATCGTGCGCGCCAAGCGCACCCTCGCCGAAGCGCGCGTTCCCTTCGAAGTGCCTACCGGCCTCGATCGCGCCGCGCGGCTCTCCTCCGTGCTCGAAGTCATCTATCTCATCTTCAACGAAGGCTACTCCGCCACCGCGGGTGAAGACTGGCTGCGGCCCGCGCTCTGCGAAGACGCGCTGCGCCTCGGCCGCATTCTGGCCGGCCTCGCCCCGCAGGAGCCGGAAGTCCACGGCCTCGTCGCTCTCATGGAGATCCAGGCATCGCGGCACGCCGCGCGTGTAGGACCGGAAGGCGAACCCATCCTCCTGCTCGATCAGGACCGCAACCGATGGGACCAGTTACTCATCGACCGCGGCCTGGCAGCCCTCGCGCGCGCAGAAAAGCTGAGCAGCACACCCAGTCCTTACACACTGCAGGCCGCCATCGCTGCATGCCACGCACGCGCCCGCACTGGCGAAGAGACAGACTGGCAGCGCATCGCCACACTCTATGCCACACTCGCTGAGCGCCAGCCCTCGCCCATCGTCGAGCTCAATCGTGCCGTCGCGCTCGCCATGGCCTTTGGCCCGGAAGTTGGTCTTGACCTCGTCGACAAACTCTCGGGCGAGCCAGCGCTCGTGAACTACCATCGCCTTCCCAGCGTCCGCGCCGAGCTGCTCTTCCGCCTCGGCCGGCTCGCCGAAGCCTGCCCCGAATTCGAACGCGCCGCGGGGCTGGCACGCAACGCCCGCGAGCGCGAACTGTTACTCAGCCGCGCACGTAGCTGCACATCCGCAGTTGCAACTGAGTCTGACCCTCAGTAGCCTCGAACAGATGCCGTCGTCCCCTGTCATCATGATTTCACCCGAGCATCGTGCAGAGTTACTGCACGCCGCGCGGCAGATCGCGCACCACGCGTACGCCCCCTACTCGGGCTTTCGCGTCGGTGCGGCGCTGCTGCTCGAAGGCGGTGTTATCGTCGCCGCGAGCAATGTTGAAAACGCCTCCTACGGCCTGTCCATCTGCGCGGAACGCGCGGCCGTTTTCGCTGCGGTCGCACAGCACGGCCCGAAAATGCGCATCTCTGCGGTTGCGGTCACCAATCTCAACGACGCACCCAGTCCGCCCTGCGGCGCCTGCCGTCAGGTCCTATCCGAATTCATGCCGCCCAACGGCGTCATCCTCTTCCCCTTCGGCGGCACGCCGACAGCCAGCATTGAAACCCGCACCCTCGCCGAGCTCTTCCCTCTCGGCTTCAATCTCACGCATGCCGGATAACGCCAGTCAACCGCTCGACACGGGCAGCATCATCCGCCGCAAGCGGGATGGCAATGCCCTTACCGCCGAGGAAATGATGTACATCGCCCGCGGCGCCGCGGACGACTCTATCAATGACGCGCAGCTCAGTGCATTTCTTATGGCCACTTTCCTTCGCGGGATGGAACCGGGGGAGGTTCAGTCGCTTACTCAGGCCATGCGTGTCTCCGGTGTGCAGCTCAATTTGCGCGTTCCCGCAAACGGTGGCGCCCCGCGCCCGACAGTGGACAAGCATTCCACCGGCGGTGTCGGCGACAAGACGTCGTTCCTCGTTGCACCGATCGCCGCGGCCGCCGGCCTGCGTGTCCCCATGCTGAGCGGACGCGCGCTGGGTCATACCGGCGGCACTTTGGATAAGCTCGAAAGCATTCCCGGCTATCGCACCACGCTTTCCGTTGCCGAGATGCAGGCTGTACTTGACCAGGCTGGCTGCTGCATCGTCGGTCAGTCCGCCGACCTGGTTCCGGCGGACCGCCGTCTCTACTCGCTGCGCGATCACATCGGAGCAGTCGAAAGTCCGTATCTCATCTGCGCATCCATCATGAGCAAGAAGCTCGCCGCGGGCCTCGACGCGCTCGTACTCGATGTCAAGACCGGCTCAGGCGCCTTTCTCCCCGACCCGGCCGTTTCCCGGTTCCTCGCGCGCCTCATGGTCGAAATCGGCGAGGCTTCCGGCACCCGAACCGCAGCGGTACTCACCGATATGTCACAGCCACTGGGACGTTTCGCCGGCAACTCCGTCGAAATCCTCGAGGCGCTGGCACTTCTCCGCGGAGAACGTACGGCTAACAGCGACGACCTTCGCGAGCTTTCGCTGATCATTGCAGGCTGGATGCTCTTCCTGACCGGCGTCAGCAGCACCGCGCAGGAGGGCCGCGCGCGTGCCGAAAGCCTGCTCGCGGATGGTTCTGCGCTGCATCATTTCGAGCAGATGATCGCCTTGCAGGGCGGCGACCTCGGCGTGCTCGCACACCAGCCGGAGGAGCAGCGTGTACTGCGCGCCTCTCGCTCCGGCTTCCTTTTCTCGATGGACACCACTGCTATCGGCTGGGTGGTCCAAGGGCTTGGCGCTGGCCGCACGCAGTTGGGCGAGCACGTCTCCGCCCACGCCGGCATCGAGCTTCACGCGAAACTCGGGTCGCAGGTCCGTGCCGGTGATCCACTCTGCACGCTTTTTGCCGACGACGCGAGCCGTATCGAGGTGCCAGAGCGCATACTTGCCGACGCCATCATCATCGCCGATGCCCCGCCCCACCCCACATCGCTGGTGCACGAGGTGCTCACCCGCGATACTCTGAGCCAGAACTCAGCGCAAAATTCAGATTAGATTCTCAGTCCAATCCCAGCAGTTCAGGACGAACCATTGGCACGATTCACCGGAATCCTTGGCATGCTCACCATGCTGCTGCTGGCATGGCTCTTCTCTACAAATCGCCGCGCCATCCGCGGACGCACTGTCGCCTGGGGCGTGGGCCTGCAGATCGCCTTCGCTTTCCTCGTGCTCCGCTGGAGCTTCGGACGCGATGCCATGTCCCGCGCCGGCGGCGCCGTCAATCGCCTGCTCAGCTATGCCTTCGCCGGCTCGCAATTCGTCTTTGGCGAGTTCGGCAAACAGCACTCGTCCTATGGCTCCATCGTGGCCTTCCAGGTGCTGCCCACCATCATCTTCATCTCCGCTCTCTTCGCCGCGCTCTATCACCTCGGCATCATGCAGCTCGTCATCCGCGCGTTCGCCTGGTGCATGCAGCGCACTATGCGCATCTCCGGCGCCGAGTCGCTCAACGTCGCCGCCTCCATCTTCATGGGCCAGACGGAAGCACCGCTCTCCATCCGTCCCTTTCTCTCCAGCCTCACCCGGTCCGAGCTCATGACCATCATGACCAGCGGCATGGCCCACGTCTCCGGCGGCATCATGGCCGCATACATTCTCTACGGAATTGACGCGAAACACCTGCTCGCCGCCGTGATCATGACCGCGCCTGGAACCATTCTCATCTCGAAAATGCTGGTGCCCGAAACCGAGACTCCCGAAACCTTCGGCCACGTGCACCTGCCGGAATCGGAAGAACATCGTGAAGAGAACTTCCTGGGCGCGGTCGCCCGCGGCACCATCGATGGCGGCCGGCTCGCCTTCAATGTTGCTATCATGCTCATCTCCTTCGTCGCGCTCGTTGCACTGGTCAATGGCATCTTCAGCGGCATCCACAACTGGCTCAGCCCACACCACATTCCGTTTCCTGCCTCGTTCGATCACATCCTCGGCTGGGTCTTCGCGCCCATAGCGTGGCTCATCGGCATTCCCTGGCGCTCTGCGCACATTGTCGGCAACCTGCTCGGCACCCGCATGGTCGTCAACGAGCTCGTTGCTTTTGCAAATCTCGGGTCCCTGAAAAGCACGCTCGACCCGCGCTCCTTCACCATCGCCACCTTCGCGCTCTGCGGCTTCGCCAACTTCAGCTCCATCGGCATCCAGATCGGCGGCATCGGCGCGCTCATCCCCGAGCGACGCAACGAGCTCGCGCGTCTCGGCCTGCGCGCCATGCTCGCCGGCACCATGGCCAATCTCATGTCGGCATCGATCGTCGGCGTCCTGCTGCAATAGCTTTCGTACGTCACTCCGAAGGAGAGGGATCTGCGGTACCCTCCTATCAACCAGGAGCGCCATGGCTCTCGACAATCAGCTCGAAATCGACCTTGACCGCATCGCCCGCCAGGAGCGCGAGCTGCAATGGACCTCGTTCAACGAAGAAGACGCCTGGCAGCTCGGCTCCACGCTTCGCGAGCTAGCTGTCGAACGCCAGCTCGCCATCGTCATTGATATCCGCCGCTTCGCCCCACATCTCGGCAACCAGCCGGGCGCGCCGCTCTTCTACGCCGCGCTCCACGGCACCTCACCGGATAACGCCGAGTGGGCCCGCCGCAAAGCCAATGTCGTCGCGCGCCTGCATCGCAGCAGCTACGCCATCGGCCTCGCGCTCAAGGCGCGCAATCTCTCGTTGGAGGAGAAATACAGCCTGCCCGCAGCCGATTACGCAAGCCACGGTGGCGCATTTCCCGTCACGCTCGCCGGTACCGGCGTCATCGGCTCCATTACAGTCTCCGGCTTGCCTCAGCGCGACGATCACGAGCTCGTCGTCGAAGCATTGTGTCTCGAGCGCAATCGCCACTACGCCGATCTGCGCCTGCCGGTACTGGACTAAAGAGAATCGATCATTGACGAAAGGCTCGAACTACCGCTTGAGGCAGCCCAATATCTCCGCCGCCGTTACCTGGATCACCTCTCCTGTGTCCTCAAGCGTGCTCAGGGACCGGCGCTTCACCTCTTCGGTCTTCGATCCACAGAGATCGGAAACAACAACTGGAATGTAGTTGAGGTCCAGTCCGTGGCGAACCGTCGGCTCGATGCCGACTTCCAGGGCAATCCCGGCAATGATAAATACCTGTAGCTGTGCGTCGCGCATGGCAAGGTCAAGGTATGTACCCTCGAATGCAGACATGGTGATCTTATCGATCACCGGTTCGTCCTCCTGCGGACTCAGTTCCGGAACGATCTGCCACGACGGCGAGCCTGAGGTGAAGAGCGGCTTTGTCTCTGCCGGGTCGCTCTTGCGCTGCCAGACCATCGCACGGCGCAGCTGTCCGACCCCCGCGACGCGATTGGGCAGGAATAGATGGCGGGTAAAGAAAATCCGGATACCGGCCTGTCGTGCCGCTGCCAGAATCTGCTGACAGCCGGCCACGATCTCTCGGCCATTGCCGAGCTGCGGAACGATGCCGGCCTGCATGTCGTAAATAATCATTGCCGCGCGCTCCGGGGTGCAGAGCTCGCGCAATTGCTCAGGGATAGACAGACCGAATGCCTGCTTCACTTGGCTTCTCCTGAATTAGCTCCTTCCCGCGCTTTTGAACGTTCGATCAAAGGGCGGGTTCACATCAATCTCCGAACGGAAGAGCGCTTCGATCGGCAACGGCGCCTGAAGGGCGATGAAGCTCCACTCCAGAAGGCCCGCCTTGCTCAGCGGAAAATCCTCCGTGTACTGCTTCGCCGTAGCCACGTCCGGTACTTCAAACACGATGACAACTCCAAGCTCATCGGCGCGGGCATAGTTTTCCCGGACGATGCCCGCCTTCCAGAGTCGCCATACGTTCGACACCTCCTCAGGGAGGTAGGGTGTCACCTGCTCCAACGTTACACCGGGTTGAAAACGATCGAATGCGATAACGCGCATAGTCTCTCTCCTCTACCGAACGTTATCAATTTGATTGAATTCAAGCAAATTGAATGTGATTAAGTTTTGACTAAACGGGACGATTTGGATCAGATTCGTGCTGTGAGCGAGAAAGATCACATCGATCGACTGGTGGGCCGCTGGAAGCAAGAGAAACCGGAATACAACCTCGCTCCTGTAGAAATCATTGGACGAGCCGGACGGATCATGGAACACGTCGATCGCGCTCTCGAATCCAAGTTCGAAGAATGGGGTATCACCCGCGCATCGTTCGATGTGCTGGCAACGCTCCGGCGGGCCGGTCCACCCTATCGCCTTCTCCAGCGAGAACTCATGCGGCAGTTAATGCGAACCTCGGGGAGCATCAGCCTTCGCATTGACGCACTGGAGCGCGATGGACTGGTTCAGCGGAAATTGAATGAAGAGGATCGCCGAACTACCGAAGTGGTGCTTACGCCAGCGGGCCACAAACTTCTCGACAAAGTCATCCCAGAGCACCTGGCCAACGAATCGGCGCTTATCGCCAGCCTGACCATCCGCGAAAGATCGGAACTGGTTGTGCTGCTGCGCAAGTGGTTGCTCTCGTTGGAAGCAGAAGTCTCCCACGCGAATCAGGTGCAGCTCGGACTGGTCATTCTCAATCCCCGCGCGTCGTTAATGAAGCGCCGGGCGGCAGGGCTCCCGGACGCGCCCGGCCTGCTCATCCATAGCGTGGAAAGAGACAGCCGCTCGGCAGCAGCTGGCCTTGGGCGAGGCGATCTCATTACCCAGATTGAGGATGTCGGGATCAGCAGTGTTTCCGGGATGCGAAAAGCACTCAACCGGCCGCAACCACGTTGGAAGCGGTTCCTGATCCTCCGCGGAGCGGAACCTGTCACTCTGAAGGTCGACTGCCGCGACGATGGATAGACCAATTGGCGCCGCAGGCGCGCATCCGCGGTGCGGCACTCATCCTTGAGGCTGTCCCTACTGCGTGCGCAGAGTAGTCATCGGATCGGTCTGCGCCGCGCGATATGCCGGTGCTGCACTCGCCAAAAACGCAACCACCAGTAAGACAAGCGACATCGCGCAATAGGTCAGCGCATCCGACGGCTTCACTCCATAGAGCAGTGTCGCGACAAACCGCGTTACCGCGAACGAGATCGCCAATCCCGCCGCTACTCCAATCGCGGCCAGTGTCATCCCGCGCTTCAGAATCATTCGCAGCACATCGCCGCGCTGTGCACCCAGTGCCAGCCGAAGTGCAATCTCCAACGAACGCTGCTGCACGATGTATGCCAGCACGCCATACAGCCCGACCGCCGCCAGCAGCAGTGCGATACTCGCGAACGCCGTCAGTAGCAGCGTCTGGAAGTGCGCGGGCGCTATCGCTTGCGCTACGTAGTACTCCAGCGGGTGTACGCGGTACGTCGGAATATTTGTGTCAAGGCTCGCGACGGTCGCCTTCACCGCACGCGCCAGCGTCGCCGGATTGCCGGTTGTACGGATGATGAGGTATGGATTCGTAATCACCGCCTGTGTCCACGGAAGGTAATAGTGCGGCACGGCGTCCGCGGTTAGCCCAAACTGCTTGATATCGCCCACCACACCCACAACCTCGCGAACCGGGTGTTCCACGACGTCGTCCCCCACGTCCGCCGTCATGCGCCGGCCAATCGGGTTCACACCAGGAAAATACTTCCTCGCAAACGCCTGATCGATGACGACCACCGCCGCGCTCTTCGTCTGATCCATGCGGTTGAAGGTCCGGCCCGCGATCAGCGGAATCCGCATCGTCTCAAAATAACCTGGCAGCGCCACACCCACCGATTCACTCGGGTGGTCCGCCTTCGCCACTGGATGTCCCTCCACCGTGAACGAGACGCTCGCGAAGCTGCCGGACATCGGCATCGGCCATCCCGCAGACGCCGATTTCACGCCCGGCAGCGCATTCAGCCGCGACATCAGCCCGTCAACAAATTGAATTTTGTGATCGCGCGTGTAGCTCGTGTCGTTCATAGTGAAGCGCGCGGTCAGCACCTGGTGCGAATCGAACCCCGGGTCCACCCGCAGCTCACTCACGAAGCTGCGGATCAGCAGTCCGGCGCCAACCAGCAACACCAGCCCGAGTGCCGTCTCGCCGATCACCAACCACGTCTGCAGCCGGTGATGCCCGCGTCCGCTCGTCACGGTACGGGTTCCATCGCGCAATGCCAGTGCCGGCGCCAACGAAGAAGTACGCAGCGCCGGCACAACGCCGAACAGAATGCCAGTCACTATCGAAATGCCCATCGCAAACAGCAGCACACGCACATCGATCGATACGTCGGTCAGCCGCGGCAACACCTGCGGAAACAGCACTGTCACCTCTTTCAAAATCCCGCTCGCCAGCGCAATCCCCGCCAGGCCGCCGGTCATCGACAGCATCAGCGATTCAGCCAGCATCTGCCGCACGATCTCTCCCCGGGTCGCGCCCAGCGCGCTGCGCAACGCAATCTCACCGCTGCGCCGCGAGCTGCGCACCAGCAGCAGCCCCGCCACGTTGACGCATACAATCAGCAGCAACAGACCCACCGCGCCGAACAGCACCTCCAGCGCCCGACGCGTGTCGCCCACCTGGGATTCCAGCTCGGGGATCACTCGCGCACTTGTATACCACTTGTTGGAATCGGGGTAGTGCGCCGCTAGCCCACGCGCCACGCTGCTCAGATCTGCCTTCGTCTGCTCCACGCTCACGCCCGGCTTTATCCGCCCGACGACCTCCAGCTCATCCTGCCCGCGGTGGGCAGTTGCCGGTGACTTGCCCTCCGCATCCCGCGCAATCGAAACCCAAGCGTCGACGGCGGTGTCGCTCAGCGGAAAGTGAAAGCTCTGCGGCATCACGCCGGCAACGGTGTATGGCTCGCCGTCCAACATCACCTCTCGGCCCACTACGCTACGCTCACCCCCGAAGCGCGACTGCCATAGCCCATAGCTCAGCATCACCGCGCGATTCCCGGCACGTTCCTCATCCCAGCGGAAATCGCGGCCAAGCATGGGAGCAACGCCCAGCACCTGGAAGAAGTTCGCTGAAACCACCTGCCCGCCGAGCTGCTGCGCCTCGCCCATACCAGTCAGCGTCAGGTTCGCTCCCGTATAGCAAGCCAGCCCGCTCAGCGTGCGGTTCCGTGCGCGCCAGTCGAAGTAATCCGGATAACTCAGCGCCTCCCGAGCCGCGGCGCCGGTCTCGTGGTCCTCCTGCGCAATCGACATCAGCCGATCTGCCTCCGGATAAGGCAGCGGCTTTAACAGCACCGCATTCACCAGGCTGAAGATTGCGGTCGTCGCCCCAATCCCCAACGCCAATGTGACAATCGCCGCAATTGCAAAGGAAGGACTCTTCCGCAACTGGCGAAAGCTAAACCGGAAATAACCCAGAAAGCGCTCCATGAAATCCTCGCAAAGCACAAGAAAGACTTGCGGGAGCGAGGAGCACGTCGCGGCCCACTTTGCCGGAACGTTAACCCATTCAAATCAAGGCCTTCAGGAGACCGTACCGGGATCGGCACATAAGCAGCCGTGTTCAATCACGGAATCCGCTGTCCGCAGGCGGACACACGCGCGGGGAACTTCAGCGCGAACTCAATACAAACCGGTTTCCCTCTGAGTCCTTGAAAATCGCAGAGGTCCCCCAGCTTTCTTTCTTCGGCTCAGCAACAAACTCAACACCTCGCTCCATCAGCGTTTTGGCCGTCGCCCTCGCATCGTCAGTCGAGAAGGACATGTTCATGAAACCGCCCGGCTGCGGCCCTTCCTCCGTACGAAACAGCGCCAGACCGGTCTCCGCGCCCGGAATGGCCAGTTCGATCCATCTCTGCTTGTCATTGAATGGCTGGTCTGTGACGACACGGAAACCCAGCTTTTCCGTGTAAAACGCAAGGGCCCGGTCCTGATCGATTACCGGAATGCTCACAAACTTAATGCCTCGAATCATTTTCGCTTTCCTCTGCACGCATTGTGTCCCGAACCGAATCGCGCCGCAAGCCAGCTATGATGTTTGGCACTATAGTGCCATGAACCATATCGCCATTGACGAGTATGTGCTGGACGTCCTTATGCCCGACCTGGTCGGACACGACCGCTCTGCGCCCGCATTCCTTGTCTATCTCGTGCTCTGGACGATGCTGTTTCGCTCCGGCGAGCGCCGCGCCCAGATGAGTCTGCGCCAACTCGCCGAAGGCAGCGGCCTCTCGAAATCAGCCGTGCAGAAAGCGCTTCGGGTGCTCACCCAGCGTCATCTGGTTCAGGTCAGGCGGCGTTCTCGCACCAGCGTCCCGGAGTACGAGTTGCTCCGCCATTGGCTTCGCCGCCGCGCTCGCCGCGTATGACCCGCAGACTGCCTCCGACTGGACCATCTGCTCATCATCACGGGGCCACAATCCCTGCCAACTCGGCGAACTGATTCTGCCGCGGTGCCTGCTCGGTGCGTGGAATTAGGCTCGATCCCTAATACTGCAAAAAAAAGCGCGATCTCGCCATGGGGAAATCGCGCCTCAATCACCATCAAAAAGCGTTACACGCGCGCTTCGAGCACCATGTTGAACGGCGTCTCCGCCGCGCGGTGCACGTGCGAGAATCCGCCCTCCTGCAGCACCTCACGCAGGCGCTTCTCCCCCGCCTGAGCTCCCAGCCCCAACCCAACCTCTTGGGATAGCGAAGCGGGTACGCAACACATCAGCGAAGCCGAGTAGTATATCCGCCCCACGGGGTTCAGATTTGCAGCAGTGTCGTCACCCGCGATGGGCTCGACGATCATCCATGTACCGCCCGGCGCCAGCGCCTTCTTGATATGCTGTGCCGCGCCCACCGGATCGCCCATGTCGTGCAGGCAGTCGAAGGTGGTCACGAGATCGTAGCCGCTGCCGGGAATCGCCGCCGCAGAAGATACTTCGAACGTCGCCGCGTCCTCGAGGTTCTGCCGCTTCGCCGATGCCCGCGCACTTTCAATCGACCCGTCGTGATAATCGAAGCCGGTGAACTTCGACTTCGGATACGCCTTCGCCATCAGCAGGGTCGATGCGCCATGTCCGCAGCCGATGTCCGCGACCTTCGCGCCGGCCTTCAGTTTCGCCTCCACACCCGTCAGCGCCGGCAGCCACTCGGATACCAGGTGCATCAGGTAGGTGGGCCGGAAGAACCGCTCGCAGCCCACGAACAGATCCTTGTCGTGCTCGTGCCAGCCGAATCCGCGCCCCTCGCGGAAGGCGTTTGTCAGCTTCTCCTCGTCACGCATGATTGAAGCCAGCATGTAGTGGAACCCGGGCAAGTCGAGGGCGGTATTGTCCTCGGCCAGCGCGAATGCCTGTTCCGGATTCAGGCTGTAGCTGTCCGTCGTTGCGTCGTAATCCACATACTGGCTGGCCGCGTTGGCCTTCAGCCACTCGCGCACATAGCGCTCGCGCACCCCGGTTCGTTCGCTCAATTGCTCTGACGTCACAGGTGTGCCGTCCTTCATAGCGCGAAACAATCCCAGCCGGTCGCCCATCAGCACAACAGTGGAATGCAGAGCGGCGCCCATGTCGCCGACGGCCCGGCCTAGAAATGCGTTCAGTTTGTCAGGATCGATCGCCCGCGGCGCAGCTGCAGCAGCGGGAGCGGTAGTCGTAGCCATAGCGATTCTCCTCAGAAGAAATCAGGAAACGCGCGCATCCGCCAGGAAAGGGACAATCCAGTAGAGAGGACAATCGAGGGGGAAACTAGGAGTGAACGGGAAAAGGCGAAGCAGGCTTCCTGTAAGCCCAGTGGAGGAAGTATAGGCTTACCGAATCCGCTTCCGGCAAGCGGAAATGTCATTCTCCTGTAAAAACGCTACCGGAGCCCGACCAGTCCCGCCACAGACGCCCGCAGCTTCGCCGGATCATAGCCCACACCGTCCTTGAAGACCGTCTCCACCTTCTCGACCTCCTCAATCTTCGTCGCCGGATTACCGTCCAGCACCACCAGGTCCGCCGCGCGTCCCTCGGCCACGCTGCCGATATGCTCCTGCTGGCCCAGGTAGGTCGCGCCATTCTCGGTCGCGATGTGGATCGCCTCCACCGGCGTGAAACCAGCCTCCACCAGCAACTCCATCCCGCGCTGATCGCCAAAGCCCGGCACAACGCCGCCAAATGATGTTGGATCGCACCCCGCTATCAGAAGTCCGCCTGCCTTAACGAAATCGCGTTCGAACTGCATCTCCTTTTTGAGCATCGCTCCATCTAACGGGGAAGCCCGTTCCGCAAGCGCTGTGCGGACCTGCAGGTAGCGCGCCCAGGCCGCGTCCGTCATGACCTTTTCTGCCCTCACCTCACTCGCGAGGGGCGGCCGGTTTGGAACCGTCACCTCAAATACCGCAAGCGTGGAGGTGACCGCGACATGGTGCGCCACCAGATCACGAATCATCTCCTGGACAGGAGCGCTTTCGATATCCAGGTTCTTGGCAAAGTCTTCCTCCACCCCATCCACCGGACATATTCCTGGCTTCTTGCCAGGGAAGAACTCCGTGTCCACGACGATGCCGTGCTCCAGATCGTCGATTCCCAACGTGGCCGCCTCGCGAAACCCTACCGAGCAGAGATGACCTGTCAGCTTCAACCCCCTCGCATGCGCGTGGTCAATCGCGGATTTCAGTTCTTCAGGAGATATATCCATGTATGCCTTGAAGGACGTGACGCCTTCTGCTGCCCAGTAATCGACCGTCCGCGCAGCATCTTCCGGGTCACTCAACGTATGCATCTGTGGCGCCTCGCTGAGATAGCCGCCGAGATATGGACCCGTGATGTCCATCTTCGGTCCCGGAATCCTCCCGGCGTCGATCATTTGCTTCACGTCAAGATCGGTATAGGGCTCCATGCTCCCGGCGGTGCGGGCGGTGGTCACACCTGCCGCCAGATAAAGCCGAGGCGCGCTGTCGGCGATCTCGGTCCACAGGGGAAGCCCATCAAGAATGTGCGCCGGCGTCGGATAGAAGAAATGCTCATGCATCCCCACCAACCCCGGTATGACGGTCTTTCCCGTCAGGTCCAGAATCTGCGCATTTGGTGGATACGCATTGCGCAGTTTCGCGCTCTGCACGCGCGTGATCTTCCCGTTCTCGATATCGATCCGCTGGTCTTCCGTCGGCGCCGCGCCCGTGCCGTCAATCACCCGCACATGGTTCAACACCAGCACCGGCGCATCTTCCTTGACGTACGGCTTTACGCCATCCTTCACCTGCGCCATCGCCACCGCAACCATCATGAGCAACGAACCACACACCAGCCCCGCAGCAGGATGCATCATCCAGTCCTCGTTTCTCTCAAATCGCAGAAGGGAATGCAAAGCCACTCTCTGTCAGCGCTCCACCAGAGTCAAGTGGCGTCAAGCATCCACTGGATCCACTGCCGATTCCGCAACAGGATCTCTGCCGGCGCCTAGCTCGCCCTCGCTACGCGCGACAATAGCCGCCGCCAAACAGTTGCCAATCACGTTCACCGCCGTGCGTCCCATATCCGCAAACGCATCCACACCCAGGATCAAAAAGATCGGCTCCGTCGGCAGGCGAAATGTCGACGCCATCGCGAGCAGCACGACCAGCGTCGCCCGCGGTACGCCCGCAGTCCCTTTGCTCGTCAGCATCAGGGCGAAGACCATCGCCAGTTGCGCGCGCCAGCCCAGCCGCATGCCCGCGGCCTGCGCTACAAAAACCGATGCGAGCGCCAGGTATAGCGATGATCCTGCCATGTTGAAGCTGTAACCCGACGGAATTACGAACGAGACAATCCGCCGCGGCACGCCGAACAACTCCATCTCTTCCATCGCGCGCGGCAGCGCCGCCTCCGATGTGCTCGTTGCGAACCCGATCGTCGCCGGCTCCGCTACCGCTTCGATAAACCGGCGAAGCGGAACGCGGAACAAGATCGCTGCCGGCAACAGCACCAGCAGCAGAAACGCCGCAAGCGCGCCATAGAGCGTGCCCAGCAGCTTCGCCAACGGCAGCAGCACCACCAAGCCGCGCTGCCCCACCGTGTACGCCAGTGCGGCACCCACACCCAACGGCGCTACATACATCACGATGTTGGTGATCGCGAACATCGCCGCCGTCACCGACTCCGCAAAGTCCAGCAGCGGCCGCCGACGCTCTTCCGTCAGCAGCGAGAGCGCAATGCCCAGCAGCACTGCAAAGACCGCGACCTGCAGTATTTGATCGTCTGCAATCGACTTCGCGATGTTTTCCGGAAAGACATTCAGCAGAAACGATTGCCAGCCATGCTCTGCAGGTATATGGCTTGGTGCTAACGCCGTACCAGCCGTCGCCGCAACGTTCGATGGCGGGCTCATCGCCAGCCCCACACCGGCTTTGGACAAATTGATCGCCACCACGCCGATCAGCAGAGCCAGCGTCGTCACCACCTCGAAGTACACCAGCGACTTCACGCCGATGCGCCCCACCTGCCGCAGACTTCCATGCCCGGCAATGCCCGTCACCAGAGTGCCCAGGATCAGCGGCGCCACGATCATGCGGATCAACCGCAGAAAGATGTCGCTGAAGACTTTACTTTGTACCGCAATCCGCGGCGCATCGACGCCCAATTCCACACCGGCCAGCATCGCGACAAAGATCCATGCCGTCAGCGAGCGGCGAGCCCACACCGCCAGCAACACGGTCCCGGAGACGCGCAGCAGTGCCGCACCGCCAACGCTATACACGCCCAGCACTGCGCCCAGCACATACATCCAGCCGCCGACCACTCCCGCCGCGTGCACCACTCTCGAACGCTTCGCCATTGGAGTCACATGCCACCGCACAACAGTGGGTGCCTCATCCTAGCGCAGCCAGAGCGGGTTGCCGGAACCGGCCTCACATACGCTGAGGCAGCCACAGACAAAGACCGACAACTGCTGATAAAGCAATCGTCTGAGATCAGCTTCCGCTGTCGTCTGCAGTTATCTGACGTTGTCTGCAGTTGTCTGCAGTTGTCTGTGCTTCTCTGCCGCTACTCCGCGCGCAGAGCGTCCATCGGCTCTACATGCGCCGCTCTTCGGGCCGGAACGAGCGCGGCCACCATCCCCACGACGCTCATCAACAGCACCACACCGGCCAGTGTCAGCGGGTCCGCCGCGGACACGCCAAATAATTGGCTGCGCAGCGCGCGTCCCAGCAGGATCGCGCATGGCACCGCCACGACGATGCCGATCGCGCCGAGCCGCACCATCTCCTTCAGCACCAGTCCGGTGATCGCCGTTCGCGACGAGCCCAGCGCCATGCGAATCCCAATCTCCCGCGTGCGCTGCACCGTCGTGTACGACAGCACGCCATACAGCCCAACGCCCGCCAGCAGAGTCGCCAGCATGCCGAAGGCCAGTGCCAGCACCTCGATCATCCGTTCATTCGCGATGCTTTCCGCTACCTGTTCATCCATCGTCCGCAGATCGGCCACGGTCAGCGCCGCGTCAATCGAGCGCATCGCCGCGCGCACCGTCGCAAACATCTGCTCCGGCGGCGTAACCGTGCGCAGATAAAAGAAGAGGCGGATCGGCGGATCGCCCTGTCCCACCGGTGTATAGATTGTCGGTAGGCCAGCGTCGCGCAGATTCCTATGTCGGATATCGCGCGCCACGCCTGCAATGGTCATGTACTTCAACTGATTCCCCGCGCCAAAGGCGACGCGTCCGCCAACCGCGGCAGCCGCGTTCTTGAAGAAGTGCCGTGCAAACGTCTCGTTCACAATCGCAACCGGCTGCCCCGTCGCGTTATCGGTTTCGTTGAACGTCCTGCCCGCCAGCATCGGCACCTGCATCGCGTGGAAGTAATCGGAATTCACGATGCTCTCTTCGATATCGAACTCTTCGTTCGCCGGCGGCGTGTAGCCGGCAACTGTTACATTCCCGCTTATGCCGCTGTCGGCCAGTTCGGGATCACTTGTCGCCGCCACAGCCTGTACACCAGGCAGCCCGCGCATCGCTTCGGTCGCCCGCTGCTCCAGCGGAAGCACCTGTGGCTGCGCATATCCCGCGAGCACGGGGTCGATATGAAAGACCACCAGATGCGTTGTGTTGAATCCGGCATTCACATGCCGCAGATTTTGGATCGTCCGCACAAACAGTCCCGCGCCCACCAGCAGCAGCACGCTGAGCCCGACCTGCAGTGAGACCACCACGCGCCGCAGTCCCAGCACTCCGCCGCCGGCTGTCGACGCCTTCTGTTTCAGCGCAGTTACGAGATCGGGACGCAGCAGTTGGATCGCCGGCGCCATGCTGAACAGCAGACTCACCGCCAGCGCCACGCCAAGACCGAACACAAACAGCCGCGCATCAAGCGTCGCATGGAACGCGCTGGTCTCATCCACTGCCGTCATCTGCCGCACCAGCAGCCGCATCGCTCCCGGCGCCAGCAGCATGCCCGCAGCACCTCCCAGCAGTCCTATGAATGCGCCCTCAATCAGCAGTTGTTGCAGAATGCGTCCCGACCGCGCGCCCATCGCATAGCGCACCGC
This sequence comes from Acidobacteriaceae bacterium, assembly GCA_045808105.1. Lineage (GTDB taxonomy): Bacteria > Acidobacteriota > Terriglobia > Terriglobales > Acidobacteriaceae > KBS-83. Next base: position 25,670 of record JBJMGC010000155.1, read on the forward strand.
AAACTCCTGCACCCGCGCCGCCGCGCGCACCAGCAGCAGACTCGCAACATTCACCGCCGCCAGCAGCAGCACCAGCATCGCCATCGCCATCACTGACAAAAGCGGCGTCTCCAGATCATTGCGGCTATAGGAAAGTCCTCGCGCGCCCGGTTCGATCACCAATCTGCTATGCGTCAGGAATCCATCTACAAACTGCTTTGGTTTGTGGCCCAGCGCCTTCAGTTCCTCAGCGCGCAGCGCGTGCCACAACGGCGCAACACCCGCCTCCGCCTGCTGCGCCGTCTCGCCCTCGCGCAGCCGCCCAAGAATATTCATCCAGCGATCCGTGTGATCGCTCAGCCGCTTGCCCTTGCCCGGAATCACGGTGTCCAGCATCGACATCGGCACAAACAAGTCCGGCGTCTGCCCCCACACGGCGCTCTGGAAATTCTCCGGCGCGATGCCGATCACCTCGAAGCTGTGCCCGTTCAGCGCAATCGTCTTTCCCACCACCTTCGCATCCGCGCCAAAGTGCGTGGTCCAGTAATGGTGGCTCAGCACCGCGACAGCACTTGCTCCCGGCACGCGATCGTCCGGTTGCGACAGCAGCCGTCCCAACCCCGGCCTGACTCCGAGAACAGCGAAGTAGTTGCCGCTCACAATCTCCGCGTCGCCCACCTCCGACGTCCGATCATGCGCGATCCCCACCGCCGTCGGCGCCGTCGCAATCAATCCCTCGAATACTTTCGCCTGATCGCGCAGGTCCCGGTACATCGGGTAGGAAAATGACTTGTCCACTCCCGCGCCATGATCGCTGCTATGGCCATTCCATGCCTTGCCCGGCGCGCTCAGCACTACCAGTTGCTCTGGCTTCTCCACCGGCAGCGAGCGCAGCAGCGCCTGGTCCAGCAGCGAGTAGACCGCCGTATTCGCCCCCACCCCCAGCGCCAGGGTCAACACCGCCGTCAGCACAAACCCCGGCGACCGGCGCATCTGCCGCAATGCAAAACGAAGATCCTGGACCAAATTCCTCACACAGTCCTCCTGACGATGGGGCAGAGAATGACGCTATCCATCATGCAATTTGCTCGCCAGCGCGTGATACGGATCCATCCCCATCTATTCCCGATTCCTGATCCCCGATCCATCCCCGATCCTCTTCCTGACTGTCCGCTCCCGGACAGCGCAGTCCAACAGCGGACAACAATCTGACATGCTCCGGATCACGGGCGTTGCGATCGGCCACTCCGTTCGACCGTCCAGCGCACAGACAAACGGCAGCCCGCGTGCATCCTCAGTAAAGGGGAGACCTGCGCATGCTCCGGTCGCTTTTGTTTTCAGTTCGCCAACTCCGCAACAGCCCCGGCTTCGCCGTCACCACCATCCTCACGCTCGCGCTCGGCATCGGCGCCACCACTGTCATCTTCAGCATCCTTGACGCGGTGCTGCTCCAGCCGCTGCCATTCCCGCACGCCGATCAGCTCGTCGCCATCGCCGGCCTTCCCGACGAAACCGTCTCCATCCCCACCATCCGGGATTGGCAGATGCGCGGCAACAGCTTCCAGTCCATCGCCGCCTATCGCGGCTGGTCGCCCACCGTGCGCACCTCGCAGGGCAGCCACGTCGGCAACGTCGTCGAAGTTTCGCAGAACTTCTTCTCCACCCTCGGCGCGACCTTCGCGCTCGGCAGTGATCTTCCCCAAACCGGCAATGAGCGCGACTGCACCGGACAGGCCATCGTGAGCGGCGGCTTCTGGAAGCGCCTCGGCGGCGGCTCCTCGCTCGGCGCCCGCACGCTCGAGATCAACCGCCGCGCCTTCCAGATCACCGGTGTGCTGCCTCTCTCCCAAACCATGGAAGGCACCGAGTCGCTCAACCAGCCTGACATCTTCGTCCCCACCGGCTGCGACCCCTGGCAGCGGCCCACCGCGCGCGGCAACCGCGGCTACTGGACTCTCGGCCGCCTGCGTCCCGGCGTTTCCATCTCACAAGCTACCGCCGACCTCGCGCGCATACAGCGCACCCTGCAGCATGATTTCTCCAGTGATTACAACGGCATCGGCGGCCGCCCGCCCATCCTCCTGCCCTGGATCACGAAACTCACCGGCACCAGCACTCGCCCCGCCCTGCTCTCCACGCTTGCCGCATGTGCTCTCCTGCTGCTCATCGCCTGCGCCAATCTCGCTAACCTGCTGCTCGCCCGCAGCGTGCGCCGCCGTCGCGAGTTCGCCACCCGTGCCACGCTCGGCGCGTCATTCCGCCAGTTGCTCATTCAACTCCTCATAGAAAGCGCCGTCCTGGCTCTCGCCGGCTCTGCGGCGGGCATCGCCATTGCTTATGGCGCAACCCGCCTGCTGCTGCAGGCCCGCGCGCTGCATCTGCCACGCCTCGCGCATGCAACCATCAGCCCAGGTGTGCTGGCATTCGTCATATTCGTCACCGCCATGGTGACAATTATACTCACCCTGCTGCCCGCCGCGCGCACCCTGCAGCCTGACCTGATGCGTGACCTCGCGGGCTCCGGCCGTGCCTCCGGCGGCAATAGCGTCCGCCGCGCAGGCCGCGTCCTCGTTGCCGCGCAGATCGCCTTCACGATTGTGCTCGTCGCCTGCGCCGGTTGGACAATCTCCAGCGTCTACACCCTGCTCCATCAGCCGCTCGGCTTCCATCCCGATCACCTGCTCATGGCCGGCGTCGACGTCGACAGCACCAGCATCACCCCCACTTACAA
>JBJMGC010000156.1:0-7164 GCA_045808105.1 Acidobacteriaceae bacterium
ATCACTTCCAAATCAGCGCGAGGCGCATTCACGAACAGATCAATGCGCGCGCGAACACCATCCTTTGGGTGCTGTTCGCGGCCTCGGGGTTACTGTTTGTGATCGCGTGTTCCAATGTCGCCAACCTGGTGCTGGCGCGAACGGTACGGCGCGAATCGGAACTGGCTGTGCGCTCAGCGCTGGGCGCCACTACCGCAGCGCTGCGCCGCTCGCTTCTGGCGGAAAGCCTTGTGCTCTGCGGCACTGGTGTGCTGGCTGCACTCATGCTCGCCTGGCCTATGGTCGCTGTGCTGGGCCGCTATGCGGCACGATTCTCGGTGCGCGCGGATGGACTGACACTCGACTCCACGCTGGTCATGTTCGGCATTGTGCTGGCGCTAGTGGCGGCGGTATTCCTGGCATATATTCCCCGGCTTCCCTCGAACAACACAAACCTGAGCGCGAGTCTGATCAGTGGTGGAACGCGCAGCAGCACGGGCGGCAGTAGCAAGCGGCTGCGCGTCTTCGCTGTGATGCAGATCGCCGCCTCGTTTCTGCTGCTGACGGGGGCGGCGGTGTTGATGCGGACTCTGTACACGCTTGAAAACACGCGTCCGCCGTTTGATACCTCACATGTTCTGGCCGTGAACTTACCCGTCTTGAGCTATGGACGTACGCCGCAGCAGGTTCAGGACTTTTACCACGAGGTACAGCGCCGCGTGAGCGGATTGCCTGGGGTAGCTCGCGTCTCAACGGGTTTCGGAGTTCCATGGCGTGACGATGAAGCCCTGAGCATCAGTTTCACCTTTGCGGCGCAGGGCGCGGTGCACAGGAACGGGCTCGACGATTGGCGGGCGAAGTTCCGCTCAATTTCGCCAGGATATTTCGAGACACTGGGGATACCGATTGTCGCAGGACGTGACTTCAGAGACTCGGATAAGAACGGCACGGAGCGGGTTGTCATCATCAGCCAGAGCCTCGCCCAGACGTTGTTTCCCGGGCAGCAACCGCTCAATCGTGAACTGCGTTGGACGGACGGCGTCATGAAATTTATCGGGATCAGCATGGAGCCGCGGCGGATCGTCGGCGTGGTGCCTGATCTGGATGATGAGAACATCATTCCTTCGCCTTCCATGATGGTCTATCAACCGACCGATCAGGAGGGATGGCAGGGACGCCTTTTTGTGCGTGTCAATGGAGGCAATCCATACGCACTTGCTCCAGCGATCACGCGCACCATTCACGACATTTCCGCGGAGCAGCCGGTCGAGAAGACGAGCACGCTTGAGGATATTCGCGCTGAAGTGATGACGCCGGACAAGCTGAACGCAGTCGTCTTTGGCGGGTTCGCTGCAGTGGCCCTCCTGATTTCCGTGGTGGGAGTAGCGGGTGTGCTCGCATTCTCGGTCAGCGCCCGCACACGCGAGTTCGGTATTCGCATGGCGCTCGGTGCACAGCCGCGCGACATCCTGACCGATGTGCTGCGTCAGGGCCTGACAATCGCCGGCATTGGCGTGACTGCGGGGGTTATTTTCGGGATCATCTTCGCAAGTGGCATTGGCCGCTTCGTTGCCCAAGCCCGTATGCCCGGGATGCCCGCGTTCCTTCTGTCAGCCTTCATCATTCTGGCTGCCGCCGTGATCGCATCGGCCGTGCCTGCGGCGCGCGCCGCAAGGGTCAACGCTGTCGAGGCCCTGCGGGCAGAGTAATTTCATAGCCACTCAACATAAGGTGGGCTGGCCGACCTATTAGTCGCCGTGCTGCTCCACACTGACCCAGCGTTCCTTGTGGCCGGGGGTGAAGTATAGGCGCAGGCGGTCGAAGACCAGGTAGACCACCGGCGTAGTGAACAATGTCAGCATCTGCGAGACGATCAGGCCACCGACGATGGTGATGCCGAGGGGACGGCGGTACTCCGAACCAGTGCCGGTGCCGAGCGCCAGTGGCAGGCCGCCGAGCAGCGCTGCGCAGGTCGTCATCATGATGGGACGGAAGCGCAGCAGGCAGGCCTCGTAGATTGCCGCCTCCGGCGACTTCCCTTCCTCGCGTTCGGCGGCGAGCGCGAAATCGATCATCATGATTGCGTTCTTTTTCACAATGCCGATCAGCAGAATGATTCCGATGAGCGCAATGACGCTGAGGTCGGTATGCGTGAGGAGCAGCGCGAGGATGGCGCCCACGCCGGCAGAGGGTAGTGTGGAGAGGATGGTGATGGGGTGAACGTAGCTCTCGTAGAGCACGCCTAGCACGATATAAACGGTACCCAGAGCGAAGGCGATGAGCATGGGCTCCGACGCCAGGGATGACTGGAAGGCCTCCGCCGTGCCGGAAAACGCGGCCTGCACACTGCTGGGCATCCCCATCTGCTGTTTCACTTTGTCCAGCGCCGTGACCGCCTGACTGAGAGCCACGTTCGGCGCCAGGTTGAAGGTGAGGGTGATGGATGGGTATTGCCCGGAGTGGTTCACCGCCAGCGCGGTGCGGCGGTTCTCAAAGTGAGAAATCGCAGAGAGCGGCACGTTAGTGCCGTTCGAGGAGCGGATATAAATGTTCTTTAGCGAGTCAGGATCTCGCTGGTACTTGGGATCCACTTCCATCACGACGTAGTACTGATTCAGGCCGGTATACATGGTGGACACCTGACGCTGGCCGAACGCGTCGTAGAGCACATTGTCCACGTCCTGCATGGTGAGGCCAAGACGCGATGCGGTATCGCGGTCAACAATCAGCCTCGCTTCGAGGCCATTCTCCTGCTGATCCGTGGAGGCATCACGCAACTCGGGCATGGTCTTCATCTTGTCCAGCAGCTTGGGGGCCCATTCGTTCAACTCGTCCAGGTTGGAGTCCTGCAGCGTGTATTGGTATTCCGCGTCGCTGCCACGGCCGCCGACGCGGATATCTTGCGAGGACTGCAGAAATAATTGCACGCCCGGGATTTTGGAGAGCTTGCCGCGCAGACGATTGATGATCTGATCGGCACTGACTTTGCGCTCGCTGAGCGGCTTGAGCGTGATGAACATACGACCGACGTTGCTAGTGGCGCCCCCGCCGCCGCTGCCGGCGAAGGCAAGCACGTAATCCACACCGGGGTCCTTCTGCACAATGGCGGCGAGCTGCGTCTGCTTGACTGTCATTGCGTCGAAGGAGATGTCCTGCGAGGCACGCGCCGCGCCGCCCAGGCGGCCTGTATCTTCCTGCGGGAAGAAGCCTTTCGGAACGATGACGTAGAGGTAGATATTCAGCGCCAAAGTGCCGACCGCAATCAGAAGCGTGATGTTCTGGTGCCGCAACACCCAGCGCAAGCCGCGATCATAGCCGGCCAGCAATCCGTTGAAGGCGCGCTCTCCAAAGAGGTAGGCCCGGCTGCGCTCGCTCGGATTGTGCTGCCGGAGAAACTTCGCGCACATCATCGGCGTAGTGGTCAGCGAAAGGACCAGCGACACGGCGATGGCGACGGAGAGGGTGACGGCGAACTCGCGGAAGAGGCGCCCCACAATGCCACCCATCAACAGGATGGGAATGAAGACGGCGATCAGCGAGGTGCTCATCGAGAGCACGGTGAAACCGATCTCCTTGGAGCCTTTCATGGCCGCATCGAACGGCGTCATACCCTGCTCCAGATAGCGGGTGATGTTTTCGAGCACCACTATTGCGTCGTCCACGACGAAGCCGGTGGCAACGGTCAGGGCCATCAGCGACAGGTTGTCCATCGTGTAGCCCAGCAGGTACATGACGCCGAAGGTGCTCACCAGAGACAGCGGCACGGCAACGCTGGGAATAATGGTGGACCACACATCGCGCAGGAAAACGAAAACGACAATGATGACCAGCGCGATGGAGATAAGCAGCGTGATCTCCACGTCAGAGATAGCGGCGCGGATGGTCAGAGTGCGATCCATTACGATGCTGGTGTGAATGAGCGGCGAAATCGAGGCTTCGAGGGAGGGCAGCGCGGCTTTCACACGGTCGACCGTATCGATGACGTTTGCGCCGGCGATCTTGAAGATGATGATCAGCACGGCGGGCTTGCCGTTGGCCAGACCGGACGTGTAGAGATTTGAAGTTGAATCGACGACCGAGGCGACATCCTCCAGCCGCACGGCCGCGCCGGTGGCCGGGTTATAGCCGACCACCAGTGGCGCGTAGTGTCGCGCCTGAAAGAGCTGATCGTTGGTGTTGATGTTGCTGATGCGGCGGTCGTTGCGGAAGTAGCCCGTGGCCATGTTCTGGTTCACCGCGCCCAGTGTGGTGCGTAGCGACTCCAGGCCGATGCCATAGGAGCTGAGCTGCAGGGGGTTGGCTTCGACGCGGACTGCCGGCCCGGCGCCCCCGCCGACGAAGCTCTCGCCTACGCCTGGCACCTGGGAGATCTTCTGCTGCAGCACAGAATCTGCCGCGTCGTAGATCTGCGGCCGGGTCAACTGGTCTGAGGTAAGGGCCAGAATCATGATCGGTGCATCAGCCGGATTGGATTTGTAAAAGCGCGGATTCTGCGGCATGTTCGCGGGCAATTGCGCACGCGCTGCGTTGATGGCCGCCTGCACGTCGCGCGCCGCTCCGTCGATGTTGCGATTGAGATCGAACTGCAGCGTGATGTTGCTGCCGCCCAACGTGCTGGACGAAGTCATCTCGGTGACGCCGGCGATGCGCCCGAACTGACGCTCCAGCGGCGTTGCGATGGCCGATGCAGCGGTCTCCGGACTAGCGCCGGGCAACTGCGCTTGCACGTTGATGGTGGGAAACTCCACCTCCGGCAGAGACGAGACGGGAAGCAGGACATAGCCCACAGCGCCACCCAGGAGCAGGGCCAGGCTCAGCAGCGAGGTGGCGACCGGACGGCGAATGAATGGGGCGGAAATATGCATGAGCGCTCAGTCTCCTCAGTCCGCCGAAACCGTGTGCTCGGTGGTGCGATGCGCTGCGATGCGTGCCCGCCGCCGGCTGAGACGCTGTCCCAGGCGGTCGAAGTAGAGATAGACCACCGGCGTGGTGAAGAGGGTGAGGGCCTGAGAGACGATGAGGCCGCCCACGATGGTGATGCCGAGCGGCCTGCGCAGCTCCGAGCCCATGCCGGTGCCGAGCGCGAGCGGCAGACCGCCGAGCATTGCGGCCATGGTGGTCATCAGGATGGGCCGGAAACGCAGCAGGCACGCCTGGTAGATTGCCTCCTCGGCGTTCTTGCCGCCATGCCGTTCGGCATCGAGCGCGAAGTCGATCATCATGATGGCGTTCTTCTGGACAATGCCGATCAGCAGGATGATTCCGATGATGCCGATAACGTTGAGGTCCATGCCGAAGATCAGCAGCGCTAGGATGGCGCCCACGCCGGCGGAGGGCAGTGTGGAAAGAATCGTGACTGGGTGAATGTAGCTCTCGTAGAGCACGCCCAGCACGATATACACAGTGATGAGTGCCGCGAGGATGAGGATAGGCTCATTGGTGAGCGAAGCCTCAAAGGCTTTGGCGGTGCCCTGGAAGCTGGCGTTGACGGTCTCCGGCATGTGGAGATCGCCTTCCATCTGGTTGATGATTTTGACCGCATCGCCCAGGGAGGCACCCGGAGCCAGGTTGAAGGAGATGGTGCTGGCGGGAAATTGGCCCAGGTGATCTATGGCAAGCGGTGTTGTGGTGCGCTGCACCTTGATGAAGGTGCTGAGCGGGACCTCGGTTCCTGTCGATGAGGCTACGTAAAGACTGCTGAGGGAGCTCGGGTCCAACTGGAAGTTCGGCTGCACCTCCAGGATCACGTGGTACTGATTGAGCTGCGTATACATGGTGGAGACCTGACGCTGGCCAAAGGCGTCGTAGAGCACGTTGTCGATGGTGGACATCTGTACGCCGAGACGCGATGCGGTATCGCGGTCGACGACCAGGTCGGTCTGCAATCCCTTGTTCTGCATGTTGCTCGCGACATCGGTGAGCTGCGGATGTTTACGCAACTCGTTCACCAGATTGTTGGTCCACGTGGTGAGCTCATTCGCATCGGCGCTCTCCAGAGAGTACTGGTACTGCGTGCGGCTGACGGCATCGGCCACGGTCAGGTCCTGCAGGGGCTGCATGTAGAGGGTGATGCCTTCGACGCTCTTCAGCTTCGACTGCAGGCGCTGAATGATATCGGCGACGCGATCGTGGCGCTGCGCGAGCGGCTTCAGGTTGATCTGAATGCGTCCGCTGTTGATGGTCGTGTTAGTGCCGTCGACGCCGATGAACGACGAGAGGCTTTGTACGTCAGAATCCTGCAGAATGACGTCGGCCAGCTTCTGCTGGCGCTGTGCCATGCTCTCGAACGAGACGGTCTGCGGCGCCTCGGAGATGCCGAGGATGATGCCCGTGTCCTCGATGGGGAAGAAGCCCTTGGGAACAATGACATACAAAAACAGCGTCAGGACCAGGGTGCCGATGGTGACCAGCAGGGTGGTGAAGCGATAGCGCAGGACGACCTGCAGCGCTTTGCCGTAGAGGCCGATGACGGAATTGAAGAAGTGCTCGGACTTGCGGTAGAAGGCGTTCTGCTGGGATTCCGGCTTGTGCTTGAGCAGCTTGGCGCACATCATCGGGGTCAGGGTCAGGGACACGACGGCAGAGACGAGGATGGTGACGGCGAGCGTGATGGCGAATTCGCGGAAGAGGCGGCCAACCACATCGCCCATGAAGAGCAGCGGGATGAGCACCGCGATAAGCGAGACGGTGAGGGAAAGGATGGTGAAGCCGATCTGCTCCGAGCCTTTGAGCGCAGCGGCAAGGGGATCTTCGCCCATCTCGATGTAGCGCGAGATGTTCTCGATCATCACGATGGCATCGTCCACGACGAAGCCGGTCGAGATGGTGAGGGCCATCAACGTGAGGTTGTTCAGGCTGTACCCCAGCAGGTACATGATGCCGAAGGTGCCCACCAGCGACAGTGGGACGGCGATGCTGGGAATGACAGTAGCGGCAAGGCTGCGCAGGAAGAGGAAGATCACCATGACGACCAGGGCGATGGTGAGCATCAGTTCGAACTGCACATCGTTTACCGATGCGCGGATGGTCTCCGTGCGATCAGTAAGGATCTGGACCTTGATGGATGCCGGCAGGCTCACTTTGAGCTGCGGCATAATGGCCTTGATGCGGTCGACGACCGCGATAATGTTCGCGCCAGGCTGGCGCTGTACGTTCAAAATGACGGCCGGCGTGCGGTTCATCCAC
>JBJMGC010000157.1:0-9830 GCA_045808105.1 Acidobacteriaceae bacterium
AATCGGCTGGCTCCGCCGAACGTCAACCTCTATGTAAAGATCGAGGCGTTCAATCCGCTCGGTTCGGTCAAGGACCGCCTTGCTCTCGGCGTGATCGAGGATGCGGAGAAGACCGGGAAACTCAAGCCTGGTCAAACCGTCGTCGAGGCCACCAGCGGCAATACGGGAATTGGACTGGCAATGGTCTGCGCGCAGAAGGGCTATCCGCTCGTCGTGACCATGGCAGAAACATTCAGCGTGGAGCGGCGCAAGCTGATGCGTTTCCTCGGAGCGAAGGTGGTGCTCACCCCGGCGGCCGGCAGAGGGCTGGGCATGGTTGCAAAAGCCATCGAACTGGCCAACACGCATGGCTGGTTTCTGACGCGTCAGTTTGAGAACGAGGCAAACGCTGACATGCACTCTCGAACCACGGCCAAAGAGATCCTGGACGACTTCCAAGGCGAGCGGCTGGACTACTGGGTTACGGGATTCGGCACCGGCGGCACGCTGAAGGGTGTAGCGCGGGTGCTCGCGAAAGAACGGCCTGACACGAAGATCATCGTCTGCGAACCGGACGATGCGCCCATGCTCTCCAGCGGAATCGAGCAACAGCGAAATCCGGATGGATCGGCCGCGGCAGGCCATCCCGTGTGGAAACCACATCCACTGCAGGGCTGGAGTCCCGACTTCATCGCGAAGCTGACCGGCGACGCCGTGGCGACCAGGGCCATCAATCAGGTCCTGCGCATCAAGAATACCGATGCGATGGCTTGCAGCAGGGATCTCGCCCGCAAAGAAGGCATCTTCGTCGGCATCACCTCTGGTGCCACGTTCGCTGCAGCGCTGCGCGTCTGTGCAGAAGCTCCAAAGGGATCGACGATCCTGTGCATGTTGCCGGATACCGGAGAGCGCTACCTCAGCACTCCGCTCTTCGCCGATGTCTCGGTAGATATGACGGAAGAAGAGCTGCAGATCTCACATTCCACTCCCAGCGGCTGGCTGCAACCGCCACAATAAACCGCGCCGTCGCGAGCTTCCCGCGCTTGTCCGATCTGCTCCCTGCAGCGATAGCCTGTTTCGCTGCAAAGGGCTGGTATCTGTCGTTTGCTTCCACGAGCGTTGTCTGTGGTCAGTGGAGGGATCGCAGATGACCCAATTCGTTCTTGACGTAAATGGCCGAAAGCAAATCGTCGATGCTGAACCAGAGATGCCGCTGCTCTGGGCACTGCGCGACCTGCTCAACTTGACCGGCACAAAGTACGGCTGCGGAATCGGGCTCTGCGGAGCCTGCACTGTCCATATGGACGGCGTCGCAACCCGCTCCTGCCAGACCCCGCTTGGGGCCATCGCTGGCAAGCGAATCGTCACCATCGAAGGTCTCGCTGCAAACGGTCTGCATCCGGTGCAGCAGGCGTGGATCGCCCAGCAGGTTCCACAATGCGGCTACTGCCAGCCCGGCCAGATCATGTCCGCCGCAGCACTGCTCTCGCAACAGCAGCGACCGGCGGATACAGATATCGACGAGGCAATGGCAGGCAATCTCTGTCGCTGTGCTACGTACTTCCGCATCCGCAAGGCCATTCATCAGGCGGCCGAGGAGATGCACTCATGAGTACCAGGCCCAGCCCTGCGCCGGTCAAAAGTGGCGTCGCCATCTCGCGCCGTACCTTCCTCGCAACCTCCGCGGCCGCAGGCGGCGCCCTTGTCGTAGGGCTCACGCTTCGCAGCCGTCTTCACCATCTTTCCTGCACTTCCCAAGATCCCTTCAACGCCTGGATCCACATCCATCCCGACGGCCAGACCCAGCTCGTACTGAACAAATCCGAGATGGGCCAGGGAGTCTTCACCGCGTTGCCCATGATCCTCGCCGAGGAAGCCGAGATCGACTTCTCCCGCATCGCTGTCGTTCAGGCCGACAATGCCGATGGTACCGGCGGCAGCGGCTCCGTCCGGGAGAGTTACCAGCCTCTCCGCCAGGCCGGAGCCCAGGTTCGCGAGGTCATGATCGCCGCGGCCGCCCGGCGTTGGCGCGTGCCTGCCGCTCAGTGCCGCGCCCGTAACAGCCAGGTCCTCCACACACCCTCGGGCCGCACCCTCTCCTACGCCTCTCTCGTTCAAGATGCTCGCCAGGTTCCGCTGCCCGACCCCAATACTGTTCCATTGAAGGATTCCAAAGACTTCACGCTCCTCGGACGCTCTATTCCCCATCTCGACATTCCGGACAAGGTGAAGGGAACAGCCCGCTTCGGCCTGGACGTTCGTCTTCCCGGCATGGTCTACGCCGTCGTCGCCCAGTGCCCGTATTTTCGCGGCGACCTCGTCCGCTTCGACCCCACCAAAGCGAAAGCAATCCCCGGCGTCCTCGAAGTCTTCGATATACCCACCGATCCCAAGGCGGCCAACAAAAGCGCGCGCGAGGTTGCTGTCGTCGCTACGAACACCTGGGCCGCCATCCAGGGCCGCAATGCGTTGGTCATCGAATGGAAACGCGGGCAGTACCACGACGAATCCACCGAATCCCTCACCGCACAATCGCATGCAGCGCTCGACGCCCAGGAGTACTGGAACTCCACCAACACGAATCTCAACCCGGACACAGTCCCCGCGGCGAAACGCATCGAGAGTGTCTACGAATTTCCATTCCTTGCTCACGCGAGCATGGAGCCCATGAACATCACGATCCGGCTCGATGGTGACTGCGGCGAGATATGGTCCCCGACCCAGGACGGCGGAGGAACTCAGGAGAGCGCAGCCAAGTTCCTCGGCATCGACAAGCGCAATGTCACGGTCCATGTCACATTTATCGGTGGTGGATTCGGCCGCCGCTTCGGCTCGCCCTTTGATCATCAGGCACTCCAGATCGCGCGTCGTATTCAGCGCCCTGTCCAACTTGTCTGGACCCGCGAAGACGACTTCACCCATGATCGCTATCGCCCTGCCTGCATGCACCGCCTCCGCGGCGGCATCGATCAGCAAGGCAACCTAGTTTCATGGACCGATCGCATGGTCGACACCAGCATCATCGGCCAACGCGACCCGAGGCAAGCACAGTCCTACGAGCTTGGTGTAGCCCTCGATCAGCCCTATCCGGCGCAATACTTCCGCATGTCCTATGTACCCGTCGAAAGCGGCGTCACACGCGGAGCGTGGCGCGGCGTTGAGATTCAGTTCAACCTCCTTGCCGTCGAGTGCTTTATCGACGAGCTCGCGCACCTCGCCGAACAGGACCCGTATCTTTTCCGCCGCCGTCTGCTTCAATATGCCGCCACTCACCCCATAGCGCCGAGGTCCAACTTCGACGACAAGCTCGCCGATCCTGCTCATATGATCCACATGCTCGACCTCGTCACCGAGAAAGCTGGATGGGGCAAGCCCCTCGGCTCCAATCGGGGCCGCGGTATCTCTTGCTTCTTCTCCAAGACCACCTATCTCGCGCAAGTCGCCGAGGTCACGGTCAAAGACAACAACCTCCATGTCGACCGCGTCGTCACGGTCGTTGACCCCGGCCGGGTGATCAACATGAACGGTATCCGCGCACAGATTGAAGGCGCGATTCTTATGGGCCTAAGCGCCACGCTCAAAGAGCGCATCACCGTCAAGAACGGCATGATTCAGCAGCAGAACTTCAATAGCTATGACCTGCTGCGCATGCCGGATGCCCCCCAGCTCGAGACCTACCTCGTTGAAGGCGGCCGTCCTCCCGGCGGCATCGGCGAGCCGCCGCTCGCGCTCATCGGACCCAGCGTCGGCAATGCAATCTTTGCCGCCATCGGCAAGCGCCTGCGAAAGCTTCCATTTCAGCTGGATGAGGTGAGCGCTTGAACAAAGTGGCCGCTGCCCTGTTGCTAGCCTTCGCGTTTCTCGTCATCACCATGACACTCCCGGCTTCGCCAGCACCGCGAAAAATTGCTGCCCAGTCCGTAAACGGCCAGCATCTTTTTGCTCAATACTGCGCGGCGTGTCACGATACGCGCGGCACCATGCCCAAGAGCGGCCCGGCACTCAAGGGCTACCTCCGCACGCACCAGCCCCATCCCTCAGACACCGCGGTGCGCAGCATCATTCAGCAAGGCAAAGGAAAGATGCCGGCGTTCAGCACGTTGACTCGATCGCAGACAGATGACTTGATCGCATTCCTCAAGACGCTCTGACATCCGGATCCTCGGCGGCAATGACCAGTCATGCGGAGTCTGCTTTGCGGATCGCGGGTTCCGCCTTATGCTGGACCCTATTCGCAATGGCCGACTCTGAGAAAATCACTCGTCGCGACTTCCTCAACGGGACCTTGCTTGCTTCCGGTGCCGCCTTGGCTACCGCCGTATGCCCATTTCAGTTGATGGCTGCGGAGGACTGGAATGGCTCTCCCGGTATTGGCGACTACGCCGATGCGAATGGCAACACTCACCAGGTGATGGCGGATGGTCACGTCATTCGTGATCACGCCTTCGACAGAACGCCGGCTGCGATCGAGGACACGCACGAAACTTATGACTGCGCCATCGTCGGCGGTGGCATCAGTGGACTTTCTGCGGCGCTTTTCTACCAGCGCGCCACCGGCGCAAAGAAATCCTGTCTCGTGCTCGAAAATCACGCGATTTTCGGCGGTGAAGCAAAACGTAACGAATTCAGTGTCGATGGCCAGCGTCTAATGGCCAGCCAGGGCTCGGCGATGTGGTTCCAGCCGCTGCCGGGAAGCTTTCTGCAGCATTTCTACGATTCAGTCGGGATCGATCCGCGGCAGTTCCAATATCAACAAAACGTAAGCCCCATTGCGACGGGCGTCACTCCGTATGCCGGCGACGGAAGCAACTTCGGATTCTTTTTCCCTGCAAGCTCCGGCCATCCAGACGGTACGTGGCTCGTTGATCCATGGACGAAGAAGCTCGAAGACGCGCCGATCGCGAGTGAGGCAAAGCGCGAGTTGCTCGCCATGCGAAGCACGCCGGACCAGCATCCGAAGCCGCGACGCCATGGGGATGCCGTTGCCCGCCAGCTCGATTCCATGACGCTCGAAGAGGATCTGATGGCGCGTCATGGGCTGAGCCGCAATACCATTCGGCGGTATCTTTCACCGGTGAGCGGAGGCGGTTCTGGTATTGGCGCAGACGCGCTCTCGGCCTACACGGACTACGCTCCGGATTTGCTCTTTCCCTGGGAGCAGCAGAATGGTCCGCAGATGTTTCCCGGCGGCAATACTGGCGTGGCGCGGCACATCGTCAAGGCGCTGGTGCCGGATGCAATGCCTGGGCCGGCCACCATGGCGGGCGTCTGCCAGTCCCGCGTGAACTTCGCCGCGCTCGATCAGCCGCATCGGCCTACACGGATTCGTTTGCGCGCCACCGTTGTTTCAATCGCGCATGAAGGCGATGCTGCACACGCACCGCACGTGAATATCGTCTATCTCCGGGAGGGTCGCTTCCATCGCGTCCGAGCGCGATCAGTTGTTCTCGCCAACGGTAATTGGACGATCAACTCCATCGTGCGCGACTTGCCCACTGCGTATCGCCACGCCTATGCGCAGTTCTTCCGCGCTCCGTGCATCATGGCAAACGTGGCTGTGCGCAACTGGCGCTTTCTCGCCAGAATGGGTATCAGCCAGTGTCAGTGGTTCGAGGGAATCGGCAATTACCTGGCTGTGCGCCGCGTCGCGACCATGGGTGGTGGCGCATCGGCGCTTTCGCCCGACAGCCCAACGGTATTGACGTTGAAAATTCTGTTCGCAAATCCTGGCCATTCACTGCCGGAGCAGGTGAACACCGGCCGCTACCAGATGATGACGACCCCGTTCAGCGCGTACGAGAAGCAGCTCCGCAACCAGTTCGCGACTATGTTCGGCAAGCAGCGGTTCGACGCACGCCGCGACATCGCAGGCATCATCCTGAACCGCTGGGGACATGCCTATCTCGCGCCCCAACCGGGCTTTTTCTTCGGCAGGGAGGGCAAGCCCGCACCCGCCGAGCTGATGCGCCGCCATCCATTTGGACGCATTGCCTTCGCCAACTCCGATCTGTCAGGAATTATGGACCACAGAGCCTCGATCACGGAGGCGCATCGGGCAGTGCAGCAGGTGATCGCTTTCGCCTGAAGATTCCCATCCAGCCCTTGCAGCTTCTTCGTGGTCCGGCTGCTATGATGTTCCGCGCTACCATTCGGCCCTTCCCCCACAAACTTAACGACGGAGGTGTTGGATGAAAATTCAGCGCTCGATCATCGCTTTCGCTCTGGGATTTGGGATGTGTCAGTTCGCCCTCGCACAGGCTCCCGCAGGCGCGCCGGCCGGTTCAACCGGACAATGCAAGGACGGCAGTTACACAAACGCTCCGAAGAAGATGGGTGCATGCCGCGGCCACAAAGGCGTGCAGCAGTGGTTTGCTGCTGACGCATCCACTCCGGCCGCATCCGCAAAGGACACAAAGTCCGCCGCTTCGGCTCCCGCAGCCACACCAGCACCGGCCGCACCGGCAGCTCCTGCTGCCGCTCCGGCCACAGCTCCCACTCATTCCTCGAAGGCCTCTACTAGCACGAGCAACATGGCCCAGGCGCCCGGCGGTGGTCCTGGCATGGTCTGGGTCAACACGCCCACCAATGTCTACCACTGTTCCGGCTCCCGCTATTACGGCAAGACCAAGGAAGGGAAGTACATGACGGAAGCGCAGGCCAAAGCCGCCGGCGCGCATCCGGACCACGGCAAGGCCTGCGGCCAATAGCCGCCAACGAATCACTGACACAGTCGCGGCTGCCATAACTTTCGCCGCTCTTCGCGTTGCGCGGAGGGCTAGGGGGTTGGCGGCCGCTCGATTTTGGCTTACCTTCATGTCGGACAAAAATCAGGTTCCGCGCCGTCCTCAATCGAGCGTGGACAATCGATTTCGCGTGTCAAAGATTCGGAGGAGCCGCAACGATGAGCAAAGGCTTTTTATCACGACGTGCGTTCTTGCAGACCACCGCGGGTGTCGCGGGCGCTACTTTCATTCCGGGCTCCGCCCTTCTTGAGGAGCCGGCGTACGCCGCCAATCAGGCGACCGCTCCCAGCGATCGTGTTCGCTTCGGCATCGTCGGCGTAGGTATGGAAGGTTCCAACCTGCTCGCCAACGCGATTCAACTCTCCGGAGTCGAGTGCGTTGCCGCCGCCGATCTCTACGACGGCCGTCACGAGCTTGCGAAAGAGATCGTCGGCAAACCGATTCGCACCACGCGCCGCTACCAGGACCTGCTCGCATCGAAGGACATCGACGCCATGATCGTCGCCGTTCCCGACCACTGGCACAAGCAGGTCGTGGTCGATGCCATTGCCGCCGGCAAAGACGTCTATTGCGAGAAACCGATGTCGCACAATCCAGCCGACGGTCTCGCCATGGTGGCAGCCGCAAAGAAATCCGATCGCATCGTCCAGATCGGCGCGCAGCGGACCAGCTCCGTGATCTGCGCCAAAGCCAAGGATCTCTACGACAAGGGCGCGATCGGCGATCTCAATCTCATCGAGTGCACGCTCGGACGCAACGACCCAACCGGGGCCTGGGAGTATCCGCCGCCTCCCGATCTGTCGCCGCAGAATCTCGACTGGGATACCTGGCAGGGTAGCGCGCCCAAGAAAGCATTCGATCCACTCGCCTTCGCGCGCTGGCGCTGCTGGAAGGAGTACGGCACCGGCGTCGCCGGCGATCTGATGGTCCACCTCATCAGTGGCATGCAGTTCGTGCTCGGCATCAATGAGCCGCCGAAGCGCGCCATGTCCTACGGCGGCATCTACCGCTGGAAGGACGGCCGCAACATGCCGGACGTGCAGCCAGTCCTCTTTGAATACAAAGGTATTCCGTTGTACATGCGCCTCTCGCTCGGCTGCGAAACGACCGAGGTCACGCGCTTCATGGGTTCGAAGGGCATCATCGAAATGCGCGAATTCAGTATCAGCTATACGCCGCAGGCCGGCGTCGATGTTTCGCCCAGCTATTACTCCGGCTCCTTTCCGGCTGCGATGAAGGCCGCCTACGTGGCCCAGTGGCACAAGGAGCACGATCCGGTTCCCGGCCAGGAACCAGCTCCCGAGACCATCACCTTCAACGGCAACGATTATGACGACCTGAAGCCGCACCTCTACAAGTATTTCCAATCGGTGCGCTCGCGGCAGCCCGTGGTCCAGGACGCGGTCTTCGGCAACAACGCAGCTCTCGCATGCCATCTGGCAAACGAGTCCTACTTCCGCAAGACCCCGGTCGCGTGGAATGCCTCGGCGGAAAAGATAGAGTCCATTGCGTGAGGTCTCTACCTTGCGAAGTCGGCAAGCACTGCGCAACAAGGCAAAGCAAAAAGGAGATAGCCGGATCGTGAAATTCCCAAGACTCGTCTTCGCCGCTTCACTCGCAATTCTCTTTGCCTGCTGCCCTGCGCCCGCGCGTGCAGTTGGCCCGGTTAGCGTTGCCCCGATCAGCGCTGCCTCAACCGATACTGCCGCATCACGATTCTTAGGCCGTTGGGATCTGACGCTGAAAGCGCCGGATCGCGACTGGCCGTCGTGGATCGAAATCAGCGAAGAAGGTGGCCAGGTGAAGGCGCGGATGACCGGGCGCTGGGGCAACGCGCGTCCTCTTTCTAAAGTTGAGATTTCCGACGGCAAGCTCACCTTCCTCTCTCCAAAGGAAGAGGAAGACAGCAAGGCCGACATGGTCTTTGAGGGAAAGCTCACCGGCAAGACGCTCACCGGCATAGTGAATGGTCCCGACGGATCAACCTGGCACTGGGTAGGCGATCGCGCGCCCGCACTTGTCTACACACGCGCTCCGCAATGGGGCAAACCCATCTCGCTTTTCAATGGTAAGGACCTTACCGGCTGGCATCCGGACAAGCCCGGCGCGCCGGAGTGGACGGTCGAGAATGGCACCATCGTCAGTCCCGGTCATGGTCACGAGCTCATTAACGATCGCAAGTTCCAGGACTTCAAACTCCACATCGAATTCAACTGCGGCAAAGATGCGAATAGCGGCGTCTACCTCCGCGGCCGTTATGAGGTGCAGGTAGAGACCGAGTCCCAGGCCGAGCCGCCCAGTCATCACACCGGTGGCGTCTACGGCTTTATCGCGCCAAATCCGGAGCTGCCGCGTCGCCCCGATGTCTGGCAGAGCTTCGACATCACGCTCATCGGACGTAAGGTCACAATCGTGCAGAACGGCACCACCATCATCAACGACCAGGAGATCCCCGGCATCACCGGCGGCGCGCTCGACAGCCATGAAGCGATGCCCGGCCCCATCTATCTACAGGGCAGCGAAAAAGGCCGTGTAGCCTTCCGCAACATCGTGGTCACGCCTGCGCTCTAGCCACCGGCGCATGTGAGGGCGCAGAGATCGATGAAAAGGAACCGGTCGCTGATTGCCCTCATTTTTCTTGTATTTTTTGTTATCTCTTTGCTCAGCAATATTCTCGGCCCAATCGTCCCGGACATCATCGCTACCTTCTCCGTCAGCCTCGGCGCCGCAGGCTTCCTCGTCTTCGCCTTCTTCATCGCCTACGGAGTCATGTCCATCCCCGCCGGATTTCTCGTCGAGCGCTACTCCGAAAAGCCAGTGATGATCTGGGCATTCCTTGGCGCCGCGCTCGGCTCCATCGCATTCGCGCTTCATCCTACGTACAAGGTGGCCTTCGTCTCGCTCTTCGTCATCGGCATCGGCATGGCGATGCTCCAGGTAGCAATCAATCCACTCCTCCGCGTAGCGGGCGGCGAGGAAAACTTTGCGCTCAATGAGACGATCGCGCAGCTCCTCTTCGGATCAGCATCCTTCCTCAGTCCGTGGATTTATTCCTATCTCGTGCTCAACCTTCCAGCGGGCGCACAGCGCGCGAACCCGCTTCTCCGC
>JBJMGC010000158.1:0-3367 GCA_045808105.1 Acidobacteriaceae bacterium
CCGTGCTTGCCGATCGCACAGAAAAACACCTTGCCCAGGCAGCCGCCAAACGTGTCGAGCGCTGGCGGCGTCTCGCGCTCGAAGCCGCTAAGCAGTCCCGCCGCAGCGACCTGCCGGAGATCGGCGAACCTACTCGGTTAGCAGCAAGCCTTGCGTCCGAGGCGGCTGACCGCCCACTCTGCATCTTGCTTTCGGAGACGGAAGAAGATCAGCCACTGTTACGCGTTCTTCAGGAAAACGCAGGCGCAGCGGCGAGCGGAATCATGCTGGCCATCGGCCCGGAGGGTGGATGGACTCCCGCCGAAATCACGCTCTTCACGAGCGCCGGTTGGCACAGCGCCACTCTCGGGCCACGCATCCTGCGGGTAGAGACTGCAGTCATCGCCGCTCTGGCAATCGTGAACGCTGCCGCCTAAGAAGATGCCGCACGGCAAGATCTATGGACTGTCACCCTGAACGAAGAACCAGCAGAGGCAGGTGCAAACCACGCCGCCAGCCGCGAGGGACCAAAGGGAGCGAGTCACACAGCACGCGCCGCAGGCGCATCCGCCCGTGCGGCCAGCACCTAGTTGAAGAGGTCTTTCATTTTGTCCATCAAGCCGCGCGAGGCTACGCGGTTCTCCACTCCCAGCGTCGTGCCCAACTGCTGGATTGCATCCCGCTGCGCCTTGGTCAGCCTCTTCGGCGTCTCGACCACTATCTGCACGATCAGGTCGCCGCGGCCGCGCTCATTCAGGTACGGCACGCCCTTGCCGCGCAGCCGGAACTCCTTGCCGCTCTGCGTGCCTTCAGGAATCTTCAGCGTCGTCTCGCCTTCCAGCGTCTGAATGGAAATCTCCGCGCCCAGCGCCGCCTGCGGAAACGACACGATCACCGCAAAATGCAGATCGTATCCATCGCGCTCGAAGTATGCGTGCGGCTTCGCCGCGAGGACGACGTAGAGATCGCCCGCATTCCCTCCGTAACGACCCGCATCGCCTTCGCCCTGGTAGCGGATGCGCGTGCCGTCCTCGACCCCCGCCGGGATCTTCACCTGGATGCTGTGCTCCTTCTCGACTCGTCCCTCACCGTGGCAGGTGTGACATGGCTCCGTGACCACCTGGCCGGTTCCGCTGCAGATCGGGCAGGTACGCGCGATCGAGAAGAATCCCTGCTGGAAGCGCACCTGGCCGCGCCCGCCGCACTGCTGGCAGGTGCTCGCCGACTTGCCATGCGCTGCGCCGGAGCCGCGGCATTCGCCGCAGACGTCCATGCGCTTGATGGTGACGTTCGTCTCTTTTCCGAAGACCGCTTCTTCGAACTCGATCGTCAGGTCATAGCGGATATCGCGGCCGCGCTGCGCACGCGATGCGCGCCCGCTGCGTCCACCCGCCACATTGAACATCTCGCCGAAGAAGTCGCCGAAGATGTCACCCAGGTCGACGCCGCCAGGGAACCCTCCCCCGGCGCCTGCTGCGCCGCTCACTCCGGCGACACCATAGCGGTCATACGCCGCGCGCTTCTCCGGATCGCTCAGCACCTGGTAGGCTTCGCTCGCCTGCTTGAAGCGCTCCTCAGCTTCTGGATTGTCTGGATTGCGGTCCGGGTGATAGCGCATCGCCAGCTTGCGGTATGCGGTCTTCAACTCCTGATCGCCGCAGTCTTTCGTAACGCTCAGAACTTCGTAGTAGTCGACGTGTGCCACGTTTGCCATTTTTCCTGTACTCGTTCTTCTGTCCAGCTCTCCGGGAATCCATCATCCGGGCTATGTATAGAGTTCTCGCTCGGTGCGCCGGACTCGCCGGCGCTCCGCCTAGGCTTCCGATAAGTTCGGGTTTACGGAGATGCGCACCAGCGCCGGCCGCAGCAGCCGTTCCTTGATGCGATAGCCCCTCCGGATCTCATCAATTACCTGATGATCGGGAAGGTCCGTACGCTCCACACTTTCCAGAGCCTCATGCACCCGCGGATCGAAGGGCTGGCCCACCGTCTCCACCGGCACTACGTTCAGCGTGCGCAGCACGTCATCCATCTGCTTTGCGATCAGCTCCACGCCCGTCCGCAACTGCTCCGCCGTCCCATTCGAGTGCAGCGCCAGCCGGAAGTTGTCCAGCACCGGCAGGAATTGCTCCACCGCGTCGGCCACGGCGAAGGCTCGGTAGTCGGTACGCTCACGCTGCTCGCGCTTTCTCGCATTGTCGAACTCCGCCTGCAATCGTGCGAGCCGGTCGACCAGGCCATCGCGCTCCGCCCGCAGCCGCTCATACTCCTCATGCAGGCCAGTCATGGTCTCAACCACGGCGGCAGGATTGGCGGTTGCAGCTGCATCCCCACCCTTGGCCGGCTCGGCCTTGGCATCCGCTTTCACCCCGGGCTTCGCTGCGGATTGCGGTCCGGATTGTAGACCGGGCTGCGGTTCGGGAATGACGTCGTTGAACTTCTGCTGCGTCCGCGCGTTCTGAGTTCCCGCGTTCTGGTCATCCTTCTTCTGCTCTTCCGTCTTCACTTCATTCGTTGCGTCTGTCGCGTTTTCAGTCATAGCCATACGTCTCTCTCAGGTTCTGGTCGTTCTCGCGGCCATCGCTGCTCCGCTGGATTTCTTGTCTTCGATCGCGTGCCCTGCGCACGCTAACTTCGCGGCGTCTGCAGAATGCGCTCCGAGAGCTGCGCGATGTAGGAAACCGCCTGGATCGTCTCGTTGTAGCGGATGCGCGTCGGCGCCAGCACTGCAACCGTTCCCACGCTCTCCGCGCCCAGCTTCGCGCCGGTGCCGATCAGCACCATATTCTCCATGTCGGGGATGGCATCTTCCAATCCCACCACCACGCGCACTGCCTGCTGCCGTGCATCCACATACGCACTCAGCAGATCGATCAACCGCTGCTTGGCCTCGAGGGCGCCCAGCAGAGCTCGCAGCCGCTCCTGGTCTACATCCCGCTGCACCAGGTTCGCCGCGCCTTCCACGAAGATCACCTGCGAAGGCTGCACACCCGCAAGCGCTCCCTTACGGAAGAGCTCGTTCACCGACTGCATCATGCGGTCGTACTCGCTGCGTTCCTGCTCCATGCGGTTTTCGATCTCCGCCCGAATGCGCTCAATCGACCAGCCGCGAAAGTTGCCGTTCACAAAGTTCGCCGCAACCTCCAGGTCCCCTTGCTCCAAATCATGGTCCAGCTGCAGCACGCGGTCCAGCACCGTTCCGCCGCGCGTCACCACCACGGCCAGCACGCGCTGCGCCGTCAGTCGCGAGAAGTGGATGTGTTCCAGCCACTCTGTCTCACCGGCCGCCGCGGTCGCCACGCCTACGCCGCTCGAAATCATTGCCAGCACATGGGAGGTGCGCTCCAGGAAATGCTGCCTGCTGGTGACCCCGGCGAAGCAGTCATCG
>JBJMGC010000159.1:0-7015 GCA_045808105.1 Acidobacteriaceae bacterium
ATGGATGCAGAGATTCGACGGCTGACATACGTACCACGGTTTGGCGGAACAAAAGCGGGAAACGGGACGCCAGGCGGCGTTGCATCGTTGATTGGCGAACTGCCGGCGTTCTTCCGCAAAGACGAGCATGCGAAGCACACGACGAAGAGCGCTGACGTGCGGCTGGAAACTCGTGTCATTGAGCTGGAACGCGAGCGGGCCGAGGACGAGAGCCGGTATCGCGAGGCTTTGACGGCTCTCCACCAGAAAGCTGCTGAAGAGCTGGCCATCGCGTTGGAGGAACAAAAGGAACGGCTGGAGCGGGAACACGCAGGATCGATTCAAACGGCCGTTGCTGCCTTTGGAGAGGCGCAGGCGCGGTACTTCGCGGAGGCGGAGACGGCGGTGATTCGGCTAGCCCTCAGCATCGCCGCCCGCGTGTTGCATCGCGAGGCGCAGCTGGATCCATTGTTGCTGCGAGGGACGGTGCGAGTGGCACTGGAGAATGCGCAACAGAACGCCGCCTGCGTGCTGGAAGTGGATGCGGACCGGACAGAGGCGTGGGAACGGTGGCTGTCCGGCAGCGGCACGCCGGCGCGCGTGCAGGTTCGTAGCAGAGAAGATGCCGCACCCGGACATTGCCGCCTTGAGATCGGCGCGAGCTCTGCCGATCTGAGCGTCGATACGCAACTGGCTGAAATCGAACGTGGCTTTTTCGACCTTCTGCAAAGCCGTCCGGCGACACGCAGCGCCGAAGTGGAGCGAGAAGGATGAGCCCGGCACTTGTAGATATCCTCGACGGTTATCTCCGGAGGCAATATGCGTGGCGCTGGGCGGGGAACGTTCTCGACGCTGCAGGCCAAAGCATGGAATGCGCGGGTCCCTTGTGCAGCATCGGTGATTGCTGCGAGATTGTTGACGCTACAGGCAGGCGCTATGCAGGTGAAGTGATCGGCTTTCGCGGTCAGCGGGTGCTGGCAATGCCGCTGGAGGGTATCGAGGGCATCCGCCACGGCGACACGGTTGTCGGACTGGGCCGCGCGCCGGATTTTCCTGCCGGCGAGGGGCTTATCGGCAGAGTGCTGGATGCGGTAGGGAATCCTTTGGACGACATGGGTCCACTGCAAGCTTCCGACCGGGCGCCTATCCATCGTGCGCCCCCGGCAGCGATGGATCGCATTCCTATTCGCCAACCACTTTCCACCGGAGTGCGTGCTATCGATGCGATGCTCACCGTCGGCATCGGTCAACGCATCGGCATCTTTGGCGGCTCGGGCGTGGGCAAGAGCACGCTCATCGGCATGATGACCCGTAACACCTCAGCTGATGTCGTGGTTGTCGGCCTGGTGGGAGAGCGTGGCCGCGAGGTGGCCGAATTTCTTGAAGACGCATTAGGTGCGGAGGGACGCCGCCGCGCCGTGGTGATCGTCTCCACATCCGACCAGTCACCGCTGCTGCGCATGCGCGCTGGGTTGGGCGCATCCAGCGTCGCCGAAAAATTCGCAGCTGAGGGTAGGAATGTTCTGCTGGTGCTGGACTCCTTGACGCGGTTTGCGATGGCGGCACGGGATGTGGGGCTGGCGGCAGGTGAGCCACCGACCGCGAAAGGCTATACGCCCTCTGTATTCAATCGGATTGCCAAATTGGTGGAGCGAGCGGGAAGATTCCGTCGCGGAAGCATCACCGCGTTCTACACAGTGTTGATGGAAGGCGACGATCAGCAGGATCCCGTAGTGGATGCCGTGCGCTCCTTTGTGGACGGCCACGTCATGCTGTCGCGAGCGCTGGCCTCCGAGGGCTGGTATCCACCGATCCATGTGCTGGACTCTATCAGCCGGCTTATGCCCGCAGTTGCTGAATCTGAACACCTCCAGGCTGCCGGTGAACTTCGCCGTTTGATGGCGCTGCACGATCGGGCGGCGGACCTCATCCGCATCGGCGCGTACAAGCCGGGAACGGATGTGGAGCTGGATCGTGCCATCGCACTTCAGCCATTGATTCGCGCACTGCTGACCCAGGATGCGGCGCAGCGAACTCCGATCGAGGAAGCGGTGCAGGCATTGCTTCAGGTGCAGCGCGCATGAGCGACCGGCGTGCGATGAAGAGATTGCTGGCACTGCGGCTTATCGAAGAAGAGCGCGAGGAGGCCGAGCTGCGCCGGCAGCGGCAGCTGAGGCAGGCGTGCCAGAATGCGCTCGCCGCGAACGAGACAAGGAAGGCCGTCGCGTCGCGTGCTCTGCATGTAGCGCTCAGTTCGGGCGACCGTGCGGGAGCGATTTCTGCGGAAATGGCGCTCGCTTGCGGCCCGATGGAGCGCCGCATCCTGCAGCAGCGGCTGACGCAACTGGATACGGCGGTCGCTATGGCAACAGCAACGTGGCGAGTCTCGCGCACGCGGCGGTTGCAAATGGTAACCCTTGTGGATACAGCGGAGACGCAGGAGCGTAAGAAAACCCTGACACGCGAGCAGAAGATGATGGACCGGTGGTTCTTGTCCTCTCAATCGCAACGCTATCCAGCGCATGTACATGAGAATTTTCAAAGAGAGCAGCTCCTTCCGGAACCAGATGATGGCAGAGCACGTGCAGAGAGTGTCCACGGATGAAAATGCGTCTCCAGATCGCGAGTGTGGTGGCGGCACCAGCAAAGGCTCAGCCGGGCAACGCCCAGGAAAAAGGCGTATTCAGCGCGACATTGCAGGGAATGATGCGGCCGGCTGATACGGCGCAGACGCAAGTCGGGGCGAGCTTCCCCGGGGCGAAGTTCGATGTGAACTGCGATGGGGCATTGCCCAGCGAAGCAGCGCAACTTGAAAGCATCGGAGCAGTGAAGAAGCCGGGCGAGCCCATCGAGGTGCTGGCCGTGAACGTTCAGCAGACGTGGAAGGGAGCAGAAAACGGATCCTCCGCGCTCGCCAAGTCTCATCTGCAGTCAGGAGATATGTCTGAACAGATCGAAGGAGAAATTGTTCCGCAGCCTGGAACCGGACGAACTGTTACTGGGAAGGAGCCGCCGCTCACTGAACCCGTGATGCAGCCCTCGATCATCGACCGAGAAACTGTAGAGGGAGCGATTGCACAAGGCTCGACCGCGAAGGTCCTGCGTGTGCCGCCAAAACAAACTGATCCGGCGCGGCAGCCAGTTGCGGGCACAACTTCACATCTTCCCGTATCGGCCGAGGATTCGTCACCGCAGACGACGCAGAAGCCAGCTTCGCGCGATGAAACCCATGCTGCCCCAAATCAATCACCCAACATTGCAACGCCGCCCTTGCAACTGAGCGATTTTGTAGTTCCGGTAGCGGCCTTGCAACCTGGGGAATCGACGCTGGCGCCTTCGAACACAAGTTCGAGCGTCTCGAGCAGCCGCGTTCGCGTCCAGCTTCCATCCGGTCGCGGCCCTGTCCGGAGCACGCTTTCCAGCCAGGCTGCGGAAGCTGATAAATCGTTTGTGGCTTTGGGATCGCAGGTTGTGGCGACTACTGCAGGAGCTGCTTCCAGCGAAGCTGGAGGACCTATTGGCAGGTCCGCCTCTATGATCTCGGTCCATCTCGCCGGGTCGCAATCGGCTCCTCTGAATAAGGAAAAGGTCAGCGGGACTGGAGTGATGGCGACAACACAGCCGCTGCAGTCGAAAGTGGCGGCGCCCATTACGGAGAACGGTCAGAGCGTTGCATCGCATGTGGATGCGCACACTCCCAAAGATGCTGAACGAAAAACGGGAACCGATGTGAAGCCCGATATCAAAGCGAACACGCCGGTCCATTCGATTCCCGACTCGGCTGCGGTTGAACACCAGGTGGTACCGAATTTCTCGCCGGAGATTCTCCATGGAGCTGAGAAGGGAACCGCGACGCACCGGCCAGAGACATCTGCAGAGCAAATGCTGCAGAAGATGGACATCGCTGTGTCGACGGGTGTGGTGCAGTTACGTGCGGATCCGCGCCGGCTGGACGTTGGCATTTCCTCGAGCACGCTGGGATGGGTAGAGGTACGAGCGACGGCCAGCCCATCCGGACGAATTGACACACTGCTGCAGACACAGAGCGACGTCTCGGCTCACGTACTCGCAAGCCAGTCGAGCGAAATCTCCAGCTATGCGCGTGAACACTCTGTGCAGTTGGGCCAAGTGTCCGTAGGCGTTGGAACCGGAGATAGCACACATGGCGAGTCGCGTTCCACTCATCAGGGTGGGCGGGATGAAAACGCGACGCCAAGCAGAGGGACAATGCGATCGCCGGTGAACGCAGAACAGGCGCACCACGCTGCGGACGCAGTGTCTTTGATCAATGTACGAGTTTGAACAGCGCCAGTGAGCGGTCCGAAGGAGACGAAATGCAGATTCCCGGAAGCATTCCAATGGCAGCGACGACGCAGAGCAATTCGAGCGATCCCACAGGCACTAGCGACAACCAGAACAGCTCGACGATCACCGCGAACGATTTCCTCACTTTGTTGGTGACGGAGTTAAAGAATCAGGATCCCACTGCGAATACCGATCCCAACGCATACGTGAATCAATTGGTGCAGGTGAACAGCCTCCAGCAATTGATCCAGATCAACCAGAACACCGGAATCACTACGAGCACCACCACACCCAGTTCCCGCTCCTAGAGGGACCACAACGAAACGATCGAACTAGATGCCGCACTGCGGCCAGGAGGAATTATGCCGTCCTTTGCTACTGCCCTCAGCGGTTTGGAGTCGAACAACACAGCGCTGAATACCATCGCCAACAACCTGGCCAACATGAACACGGTCGGGTACAAAGATCAGACTGACCAGTTCAGCACGCTGTTCTATCAACAGCTGAATACCGGTGTGAACGGAGGCGTGCAAGTTGGGGTGGGCACGCAGGTGGCCACGACCGAAACAAATTTTTCTAGCGGTAGCCCCACCAGTACTAACCAAGCGACGGATATGGCGCTGCAAGGCAACGGCTTCTTCGTCATCGATGACGGCGGCCAGCAGGAACTGACGCGTGCGGGAGATTTTGTGCTGAGCCAGAGCGGCGCGCTGCAGACGACCAGTGGCGCCTCTGTGATGGGGTATCCGGCTGTGAACGGCAACATCTCGTTGGGAAGCGGCGTGCAGCCAATCGTGCTGCCGCTGGGCCAGACGCTGGCCGCGAAACAGACTGGCACGATGAACATCCAGGCGAATTTAGATGCCTCTGCCACCGTCGGAACGAGTGTGCCGGCGCCGGTCAGGCTCTACGATTCGCTCGGCGGTGCACACCAGGGCACCGTGAGTTTCACGAAAACGGGCATTAGTACCTGGGACTACAACATTGCGTTACCGGCCGGCGATGCGGCGGGCAGCACGGGAACCACCGGAACGCTCACTTTCGATGGCAATGGCAACCTGACCAGCCCGACTGGAAGCATTGGGCTTATCGGGTTTACCGGGATGACGGATGGCGCCTCGAACATGAGCTTTTCCTGGAACCTGGCTGGCGCGGCCGACGCCATTACGCAGACGGCTACCACCTCGAATGTGGCAAGCGCAACTCAGGACGGGTTTACCAGCGGCAGCTATCAGGGCTTCAGCGTCGATGGAAACGGCATTGTCCAGGCAAACTTCAGCAATGGCCAAAACGAGCTCGTGGGCCAGGTAGCCGTAGCAACCGTGGCCAACCAGCAGGGACTGCAGGCGACCAACAACACCGCTTATGTCGCGACCCTGGCTTCGGGATCCGCGGTCATTGGCACGGCAGGGAATGCGGGACGCGGGACAATCGAAGGGAAGGCATTAGAGTCTTCCAATGTGGATGTCTCGACCGAGTTCTCGGCTCTCATCGTCGCCCAGCGTGCGTTCGAGGCAAACTCGAAATCGGTAACCACCTTCGATCAGGCCACGCAGGAAGCGATCAACATGATTCACTAAGCGCGCGTGCATCTGCGGAGCGCGGGATGCCTGCGCTCCGCCGTTTTTTCGCGCCTTCCTGCCCGCCCTGCGCTTTCTCGTTTCTGACAGCTCTCTAATCTCTCCCGGCTGACGGATGGCATCCCGCATGCACTCTTCACCGGCATGGAGAACATACTCCCTGACGTAGCAGGCGCTCCGGAGAATATCTCGGAGCTCACCGGTGTGGCGCATCAGCCTCTCTTGCCGGCGCCCCAGAAGAGTACCGATCTATCGGCTGTTGATTCCGAGTGCACGGAACTGGTGCCTTTGTTTCGATCCACAGCCGGTTTAGACGAAGATCCAGGAACACCGTCCCTTCCAGAGCATCTGCGGCAGATCCCATTTCGTGTTGAACTGCGTGTGCCTCTCTCGCGCTTCACAGTGCGTGACCTGCAGGAACTCAAGCCGGGTGTCCTACTGGCGACGGAGCATCTGTCGGTGCGCGATCTTGTTCTCACGGCGGCCGGTGAGCGTTTGCTGCTGGTTGAGCTGGAAGCAATGGAACAGCAGCTCGCGGCGCGGGTGAAGCGCCTGGCCTGGCGGCACAAGTGGAAGAGGAAGGCATGACATCCCTCCAGAACTGGCTGAGCAAGCCACGCACGACCGTCCGTATCGATACGACCGCACGCTGGGCCGACTGGATGAAGCTTCTGCGTCGTCCGTTTGCCAGCAGGCAAGCCGAATCCCGTCCGCGCATTGAGGTTCTCGATCGCCTGTCCCTTGGCGGCAAGAAGTCGCTGCTGCTGATCGCCATTGAGGGCCGACGCTTACTGGTTGGTGTCGGCGAGGATGCGGCACCTTCAATCTCCCGTTTTGATGAGGTTCGCAGAGCCGGCACGTCGCGCGTCTCGCGGGTGGAAGCGCGAAGGGTACGTGGGAGAAGGATCGTGCGCGGATGAGCCTATCTCTCGCATTGGCCCTGGTGGCTCCGTCTTCGCCGCTGGGTGCGTTGAAGTCTGTCGCAGACAACAATTCTGTGCCGTGGACGATCGTCGGGATCCTCACCCTGCTGACGCTTCTCCCCGCAATTGTTTTATCCATCACGCCGATGGTACGGCTGCTGGTGGTCTTTCACTTCCTCCGCCAGGCGCTCGGGACGCAGACGGCGCCGGGCAATCAGACTCTGATGG
>JBJMGC010000160.1:0-12491 GCA_045808105.1 Acidobacteriaceae bacterium
GGACAGGAGATGGCATGGAAGCGGCACTCACTTTTCTCGAGCGTCTGGTAGGAATCGGCATCGGCATTTTTGCTCTCTATCAATGTTTTCAGATCGGGAATAGTGGTCGCCTGGCCCGCCCCGCTCTCGCTTGGACTGCGCGCGTCTGTCTCATCGGCGTTGCCGCGCTGTGCTTCTTCACGGTTGCGCGGCTGGTCGCCACCCGCTGACCATCCGGATGAATCGCAGTCTCTGATACGTGGCCCGGCAGAGGTGCTACGCTAACATTGTCGTGAGTCCCGAGTTACACCAGATATTCCAGGACGAATATCGCGTGGTTCGTCCGCGCGCCCCCATGCCGCCTCTGCAGGTGCGCTTCCGCCGCTTCACCACCCTCAACACCACCATCCGGTTGCGCGAAGGCAATCTGCACATCTCGCTCTCTGATGTTCTGGAAGGTGCGCCGGAGCCGGTGCTGCGCGCCATCGCGCACATCCTGATCGCGAAGCTCTATCGCAAGCCCCTGGATGCGCGGCACACGCGACGCTATCGCCATTTCTCTTCCAGCGAATCGGTCATGCGGCAGACGGAGCTGATCCGGCAGATGCGCGGCCGCAAGACCATCCACGGCCCTAAGGGCCAGTACTACGATCTTGAAGAAGTCTTCGAGAGTCTCAACCAGCGCTTCTTTCACGGGCTCTTGGGACGACCGCTGCTGACCTGGAGCAGCCACATGGCCCGCCGCAGTCTTGGCCACTATGACCCGGCGCACAACACAATCGTGATCAGCCGGGTTTTCGATCGCCGCAACACACCGCGCTGCGCAGTCGAATATCTGGTCTATCACGAGATGCTGCACCTGAAGCATCCTGTCACGGTGCGCTCGGGACGCCGCTGTGTGCACTCGCGAGCCTTTCAGCACGACGAGCGCCTCTTCCCCGAGCTTGAGGCAGCCAAGCGTTATCTCGAGCAGCTTTGAAGAATAAGCGTCAGGTCGCAGGGGCGGGCTGCCCGGCTCGCGCGGCAGCCTGACGTCGCACCCACACGATCAGCAGAATACCGATGACCATTGAGCCGACGCTCGCCACCTGTGCGTTGCTCATGCCGAAATAAATCCGCGGGTTGATGCGGATAAACTCCACCAGAAAACGCGCCAGGCCGGAGAGCACCAGGTATTCGCCTGTAATCTCGCCGGGATTGCGTCGGCCGCGCTTCCACAAAATCGCCGCGATGATGAGCGCGCCGATCAGCTCATAGATGGGCGTCGGGTGCACGCGCTGCACCGTTGGCACCAGCCCGTGGGGAAAACTCATGCCCCAGGGCAGATTGGTGGGAATGCCGTAGTCTCCGTCGCCCGAGGTGAGGCAGCCGATGCGGCCTACCCCGTACCCTACGGCTGCAGCGGGAGCCGCCAAATCCAGCATGCCGAAAGCGCCCACTTTCGCCGCGCGTCCCTGCCACATCAGTGTGAGGATGCCCGCGATCAGCCCGCCGTACCAGGCAAAGCCGGCGCGATCGAAGAGCGTAGCCACTGGGGAGTGAATCAGCATCTCCGGGTCCTCTAGGACATGCCACAGCTTGGCGCCGATGACACCAAGAACAGTGACAAAGGCCACCACGCTAATCGCATCTGCTTCGACATGGAAACGCTGGAAGTTCAGATGGAGCACGTAGCCGGCACAAACCGCCGCCAGCCAGAGCATGAGACCGAAGGTGCCGATCGTGAGTGGGCCTAGATGAATATATGGATACATGAGGACGGCTACCCCACAAGTATAGTCAGCGCGGCGATACTGGGTGAAGATAGCTTATGGCCACGCCGATTCGACACTCGTATTCGCCGGCTTATCCTCCCGTGCTGATCGGTCGGGAAGCGATCGCAAGCCGTGTTGCAGAAATCGGTGCGGAGATCGATCGCGATCTCGCCGGAGAATCGGTGCTGCTGGTTGGCGTGCTGAAAGGCGCGGCAATTTTTCTCTCCGATCTGGCCCGCGCCATCAGCATTCAGTGCACCTTCGACTTCGTCGCTGTCTCCAGCTATGGCAAGGGCACGCGTTCCAGCGGTGCCGTCAAGCTCATCAAAGACCTCGACCATCCGATTGAGGGGCGCAATATCATCCTGGTGGAGGACATCCTCGACACCGGGCTCACCCTCTCGTTTCTCAAGCGCATGCTGATGCAGCACCGGCCACGCTCGCTGCGAGTTGCCGCGCTTCTCGACAAGCCGGAGCGTCGCATCGAGCCCATTCAGGCCGAGTACGTCGGCTTCAGCATCCCGAATCACTTCGTCATCGGCTACGGCATGGATTACGCGGAGCGCTTCCGAAATTTGCCTGACATTTGCATCTTCCCGCCAGATGCCGCCGACTAATTTCTATCTGGCAACTCTGCAGGGTTTTCTGCGTCCATCAGGATGGTGGCATTTGCACCACGAACTGGAGTGCGAAAATGAGAGTCATGGAACCGAACACCTCCGACGAGGTTGTCGTCGCCAACCGCGGTACGTTTGACGCTGCCGCATTTGCCGCAAACGCACTGGCTACCCCGGCTAGCTTCGCTGCCGTGCTGGATCACACGCTGCTCAAGCCGGAGGCGACACGCGATCAGGTACTCGCCTTGTGCCGTGAAGCGGCAGAACACCGCTTCGCCTGTGCCATGGTCAATCCCGCGTGGGTGCCGCTTGCCACCTCGGCGCTTGCCGGCACGACTGTACCAGTTGGCGTGGTGATCGGATTTCCGCTCGGTGCCAATCTCTCTACGACCAAGCGCGACGAGGCACGCGAGATGGTGAAAATGGGCGCGCGCGAGCTCGATATGGTGCTGAACATCGGCATGCTGAAGAGCGGCCTTTACGAACAGGCGGAAGCAGACATCCGTACGGTTGTGGAGGTTGGCCGGGCTGCGGGCGCCGTCGTAAAAGTGATCCTCGAGACCTGCCTCCTGACCATGCCGGAGAAGCTGCGCGCCGCCGAAATGGCCGTCCACGCCGGAGCGGATTATCTGAAGACAAGCACGGGATTTTCCACCGGCGGAGCCACCGCAGCAGATGTCGCGCTGCTCCGCGGGATTGCCGGCGACAGATGTGGCGTCAAGGCCTCCGGAGGTATCCGCACGCTGAGCGAGGCGCGCGCGATGCTTGAAGCCGGCGCAACCCGCATCGGCGCAAGCGCGGGTGTACGCATTCTCCAGGAGCTGAATGCTGCGCTTGCGGCTACCACGCAAACCGCACCCATTTGAACAACTGAAAGGGGCTGTGGCGGCCATATTGTCCTCGCGCGCTGCGCTATGATGACTCGATTGCCCGCCCCGTCCCGGGGCGCAGGCGGTGGAGCAAATCTGTGAAGGATGACGGCCAGCAGGACCGGCCCAACGACAGGCCTTCGGACAGCTTCGAAGGAGATTATCGGCCCACCAGCGAGAGCGGTGCGGCGCGCGCACGCGTACGCACCGAACCCATCCAGCTCGCCTTCCTCATGCGGCTGGCGAATGCCCTCAACGCCACCCTCGACCTGCAGACGATCATGCACCAGACAGCCGAACTTGTCCGTGCCGTCATCGACTTTCGCATCTTCGCCATTCTCCTGCTCAACGACCGCACGAACGACCTGCGCATGCGCTTCCAGATCGGCCATACGCCGGAGACAGAGCGTCGCCGCTTCCGCATTGGCGAAGGCATCATCGGCGAAGCTGCTTCGCGCAAGGAGCCGGTCCTGGTTAACGATGTGCGCACGGCGAAGAATTATGTTGCGGCAAATGAGGCCGTACGTTCCGAACTGGCTGTGCCGCTCATCGTCAAGGGCCGCGTCATCGGTGTCATCGACATCGAAAGTGAGGAAGTCGGCTACTTCCAGGAGGAGCAGCTTCATCTACTCGAACTTACGGCGTCGCGTGTCGCCGTCGCAATCGAAAATGCCCGGCTGTACACGCGTGTCTCCCGGCAGGCGCAAACACTTGCAGTGCTCACCGAGATCTCGCGCGACCTCAGCTCCATTCTCGACCTTGATGAGCTGCTGGAGCGTATCGGCCAACTGCTGCGGCGCCTCATCGACTATCAGATGTTCTCGATTCTGCTGCTCAACGAGCGCGATCACGCGCTGGAGACGCAGTTCGCCGTCCGCTTCGGCGAGCGCTATGTGCCCATCGAACGCGTTCCCCTCGGCCGCGGACTTGTCGGGGTTGCCGTGCAAACGCAGGCGCCCGTGTACGCACCGGATGTGCGCCGTGATGCTCGCTATCACATGGTCAATCCGCTCACCCGATCAGAGCTGGCGGTTCCGCTGATTTACAAGAAGAAAGTGATCGGCGTCCTCGATCTGGAGCACACGCGCGCCAATTATTTCAACGAAGACCATCAGCGCACCATCGTCACGCTGGCCGCCCAGATTGCGATTGCGATTGAAAATGCGCGGCTCTACCAGCGTGTCGCCCAGCAGGAACAGCGGCTGGAGCATGATCTGGAGATGGCACGCGAGGTGCAGCTTCGCCTGCTGCCGCAGACGCTTCCCAAGCACCAGTCCGCCGAATTTGCAGCACGCTTTTTGCCTGCGCGGACCATCGGCGGCGACATGTACGATTTCCTGCACTATGACAGTTACCGCACCGGCATAGCGCTGGGAGATGCCAGCGGCAAAGCCGCGCCCGCCGCTCTTTATGCCGCTCTGGTCAGCGGCATCATGCGCGCAGCCGCTCCACGCGCCTTGCATCCGGAGGAAATGCTGCCGCTGCTCAATGATTCCCTGCAGGAGCGGCGAGTCGACGCGCAATACGTCACCATGGTCTACGCGGTATGGAACGACGAGGACCAGACGCTGGAAATCGCCAACGCGGGCGCAGTGCAGCCGCTCATCACCCGCAATGGCGAGGTAGAGACGATCCACGCGGAAGGCTTCCCTCTCGGGCTGTTCCCTGATGTCTCGTATGAGCAGTTCACGCTCTCGCTCCGTCCCGGCGATTCCGTGGTCTTCTTCAGCGACGGCCTCGCCGATGCGCAGAATCCTGACGGAGAGATGTTTGGTACCGAGCAGCTCTGCGAAATCGTGCAGCAGAATGCGTCTCTGGGAGCAAACGAGCTCGCCGACCTCATCATGACCAGGATCGGCGACTTCCAGTCCGGCGCAGAGCACTTCGACGATGAGACGCTGATCGTGTTGCGCGTCAACGATGCCCCGCCTGCCGGCCCGTCGAACTGACGCGCACGTTGTAACCTGAGAGCAATCCCTCGATTGGAGTCTTCGCTTTGTCTCAAGCCACAGCGACCCGCGTGATCGCGCCCGCCCGCAACCTGCTCGGAAGCCTGCGCCTGCCCGGCGATAAGAGCATCTCCCATCGCTACGCCCTGCTCGGCGGACTCGCCCACGGGACCACGAAGCTGGAAAACTTCTCGACCGGCGCCGATCCAGCCAGCAGCCTTGGCTGCGTGGCCGCGCTCGGCGCAAAGATAGAGCGCGACGGCGCAAGCATCACCATCCAGGGTTGCGGTGGCCGGTTTCATCTCTCCAGCGCCGCACTGGACTGCGGTAACTCCGGATCGACCATGCGCATGCTCGCCGGTCTGCTTGCGTCGCAGCCTGGAAGCTTCACGCTCATCGGCGACAGCTCACTCACCCGCAGGCCCATGGAGCGCATCCGCAAGCCATTGGAGGCGATGGGCGCACGCATTACTCTGACAGACGGGCACGCTCCCTTTACCATCGGGGGCGCATCGCTGAAGGGCATCGACTACGTGACTCCGGTGCCGAGCGCGCAGGTTAAGACCGCGGTGCTCTTCGCCGGTCTGCAGGCAAATGGCACAACCACGGTAACCGAGTCCGTCCGGACCCGCGACCACGGCGAGATCGCGCTCGAGTCCTTTGGCGTCACGCTGACTCGTCAGCGTGATTCGGTCAGCATCTCTGGCGGGCAACAGCTCCAGGGCGTGAATGCCGTGATACCCGGCGACATCTCCTCTGCCGCTTTCTTCCTCTGTGCCGCGGCGCTCTTCCCCGATTCCGGTCTGCTGCTCGACAACCTCGGCCTGAATCCGACACGCGCTACGCTGCTCGACGTGCTGGCTACGCTCGGCGCGAAGACCTCGGTCCTCAATCTTGAGCAGCGCAGCGGTGAGCTCGCCGGCACCGTACAGTTAATCGCGCCGAAAGACGGACTAACCGGGGCTACGATCTCGGGCTCGCTGGCCGCGCAGCTCATCGATGAGCTGCCGGTTCTGGCTGCCATCGCTCCGTACACGCGGAATGGCATCCGCATCCGTGATGCGAAGGAGCTGCGCGTCAAGGAATCCGACCGGATTGCACTGGTTGCGGAGAATCTGCGCCGCATGGGCGCCGAGGTAACCGAGGTCGAGGACGGGCTGGACGTGCCCGGTGGACAGATTCTGCGCGGCGCCGAAATGGATTCAGGCGGCGATCATCGCATCGCGATGGCGTTTTCCGTTGCGGCATTGCGCGCAGAAGGCGAATCCACGATCCATGGCGCCGAGTCGGCAGACATCTCCTTCCCGGAGTTCTTCAGCCTGCTCGATCAGGTGGCGATTCGCTGAACCAGGACTGTTAAGGCTTCATCCGTTCGGAGGGAGATTCCCATGCACATCGTGCATCAATCTACGCTGCCGCATGTCGGGATGTCGTACGAATTTCTGGGAAAGGAACAGGGGCAGACCGGCATCTCGTTTTTCCTGGTGAGCACGAGTGAGCCGGGCAGCCGCATCCGCCTCCACAAACACGATTACGACGAGGTCGTCCATGTCATCCAGGGTCAGTCGACCTGGACCATCGGCGACCAGGAGGTCATCGCCGGAGCGGGCGATACCGTCGTGGTACACGCAGGCGAGCCGCACGGTTTTGTGAACAGCGGGCAGGGGCAGTTGCGTCAGATTGACATACACCTGCACCCTACCTTTGAAACAACCTGGCTGGAAGAATGATTCTTCGCTTTACTGCGGTGGTGGTTGCTGTTGCGGTTGCGCTGGAGGCAGCGGCGAAGGCGGCTGTACCGGCGGAGTATGCAACTGCTGCTGTTGCGAGGGCAGAGGAGCAACCGGTGCCTGGGGCGCAGGCTCAAGCCCAGGAATCGTGACTTGCTGGGTGATCGTGCCCGAGACGCCATCGCCGATGCTGATGTTGTACTTGGTCAGCGTATTCGCCAGAATCTGCTCCAGCGAGGCGCGGTCCTTCGCATAGGTCGCCATCGCGGAGGTCACCGTGTTTTCCGCGGCGGCCAGGCTGCGCTCCTGCTGCAGCACCAGCGCGGTCGTCGACGCACCATACTTGAACTTCTTCTTCTCCGCATCCAACGCCTGGGTGTTGTACTCGCGCGTCGCCGTTGCCGCCTGCACTGAAGCGCGATCGTTGGTCAGCGCGTACTGCGCGTTGATGACTCCAATGCGGATCTGCGTATAAAGCTGCTGCAGCTTCAGCTGGTCCTGACGAAATTCAAGCAAGGACCGCGATTCCAGCGCCTGGGCTGGGCGGTTCCGCAGCGGAATTGATACGTTGACGCCGACACCACGATCGGGCGTATTCCCGTTGAAAAGGCCCCTGAACACATCGCTATAGTTTCCCGGATTGATGGTGCAGCCCTGGGGTCCGTTTGCTTCAATACTGCAATTGGGATTTGCTGCTCCGCCAAGGGCGGTCGATCCGTAGAAGCCGTAAAGATCGACCGTGGGCCGCAAACCGTTCTTCACGCCCTTGAGCGTGATCTGATCGTTCTTCAGATTCAGAACTGCCTGCTCGATTTCCGGCCGGTTCTGATCGGCCTCCTTCACCAGGTCTTCCACTGCCGCTGTCTCTTCGGGCATCTCGATCAGGGAGACGCGATCCGTCGGAATCACCGGCGCTTGCGAGAGAGCCGGATCGTTGAGGTTCTTGGCGATCGCCTGCTTCATTACCAACTGCTGATATTCAAGATTGGTCTGCGCAGTGATGAGTGTCTGCTTGTCCTGCGCAACCTGGTTGTCAGCGTTCAGCACATCGAGTGGCGCCAGTGTCCCGATTTGCAGTTGCTTGCGATTGTCGGAGGCCACCTGTGTCGATTGATCGAGCGCGCGCTGTGCAGACTGCACATTTTCATACGCGCTGACCAGCGCCCAATAAATGTTTTCAACCTGGTTGATCGTGAACAGTAGCTGCTGACGGAAAGCCGAGTCGGTGATGCGCCGGTTGTTGATGGCCTGGGCCATGAATCGGGTATTCACCCCGATGCCGAAACCATTGAGCAGGTGCTGGTTAATCGTTGCCTTGAAATTGGATCCGAGCTCAGGGCTGTAGCCGCTGCGGAAGCTGTTCGTGGTAATACGTGAGTTTTGAAAACCAACTGTAAGTGTGGTGCCGGTCCGATAGCCCTGCTGATATTGGAAGTTATAGCCATTCGTATTTTGGATCAGGGTCGGGGCGCCGGTGATGAACGAGTTCGGTTCCGGCGTCGTCGCACGCTCAAATTGAACCGTACCGGTCAAGAATGGATCGGATATCGTAGGGGCCGGACCTTGTCCGTTGGCGGTTAGCACCAGGCCGCTCGCGCCAGCGCCGGCACCGGAAGCGCCCGCGGATGTTCCTCCGGGACCGCCGCCGGCTGTGAGTGTCGAGCTGCTGCCGCCCAACGTGCCCTGTACCAGACCGGCCGGAGAGCCCAGCAGCGACGCACCTGCACGCGAACGCACAATATCCGTATCCGAGATGTTCAGGTTGTACCGGGCAATCGCGATGTCGAAATTGTTCTCCAGCGCGAGCATGACGGCATCGCTCAGACTCAGATAAATCTTCCCGTTCTTCAGCAGATCGGTCAGCCGCGGAGAATTGAAAACGCTGGGCGTCTCGATTGGATGTGAGAGATAGGGTGCAATCGGGTTCGGGAAATGCGATGGCGTGTCCCGGAAATCCCTGCCACTTGGCCGCATATACAGTGGCAGCGTTGCGTTCGGTGCCGGCTCTGCAGGTAGGCCGGCAGTCGCCGCGCCGGGATTGATCTGCTGCTGCGCCTGCGCCAATGGCGTAAGTGTGGAAAGCACCGTCATTGCAACTCCCGCCCATCCTGCCAGCCTGCGTCCCGTCCATCGCTGGTTGCCACTCACTCGCCGTACTTCCCGATCTTCGAAAAAATTCATTCGCCCCCACCCAATCGATATGCCACGTCCCCAAGAGACGGCGCAGGCCGCTCCCTGGACTCCGCGCTGAGCCGGAATCCTTCCAATCGGCCATGCCCTGACGCATTCTCAAGGCCTTCGGACCGTACGGATCTGCCGCTGTAGCGTTCTGGCAGCTGTTACGTTCGAGCGCCGCTGCACGTTCCCACAAATTGCCTGCGCCCATGCAGGCATCGTCTGCGAGCGGCAGCAGAAGTATATCCCAGTATCAGCAAGAGCCTGCGCTATCCTCAGGCTGCATATGGACTTGCTCTTCTCTTCCGTCGCTTCATCCCATGCACAGATGTGGAAGCTTGTCCTGGCTTACGACGGCACAGATTTTCATGGTTGGCAGGTGCAGCCCGGATTACAGACCATTCAGGGGGAGCTGGCTGCGGCTATCGAACGCGTCTGCGGCGAACAGACGCTGCCCCAGGGCTCCGGCCGCACGGATGCTGGGGTGCATGCGCTGGCGCAGGTTGCATCGGTTGCGCTTGAATCGCCGATACCACCGCCGAACCTGCTGCGCGCGCTGAACCGTGCACTTCCCGCCTCTATCAGGGTGCTGGAAGCGGCACACGCGCCATCGGGCTTCCATGCGCGTCACTCGGCCGCGGCAAAGCAATATGAGTACCGCATCTACCGCGGCGAGATTTGCCCTCCGCCACTGGCGCGCTATACCTACGCCTTGGCATGGCCGCTCGATATTGCCGCCATGCAGCAGGCGGCGGAGCTCGTGCTGGGAACGCACGACTTCTCCTCCTTCGCCGCCAGCGATCCTGACCGCGCCACTCGTATGGCCACAGATCCGGATGTAGATAACGTCCGCACCCTCACCCACTCCTCCTGGATCGCGCAGAACGACCTGCTGGTCTATACCGTGCGTGGCGACGGATTTCTGCACCACATGGTGCGCAATCTTGTGGGGACATTCCTTGAAATCGGGCGCAAGCAGCGCAGCAGTGCGGATCTGACGGCGATACTCGCCTCCCGCAATCGGATGGCCGCCGGAGCGACCGCCCCAGCCCGCGGTCTCTTCCTGCACTCCGTCAGCTATGCGGGTGCCGATGTTTGCGATGCTAGGCTTGCTTAAGGCAGCACGATGCAGTCCTTTCTCTCGCTCAACCCGCTTGGACAGGTGCCCCAGCTTGCCGCGCAACGGCGCGTTCACCAGGCTTTTCGCTGGCTTCATCTGCACGATGGCTTATTCATGGATTGGCAGCAGGCATTGGTCCGCATCCCTGCGCCACCTTTCGGAGAAGCGCAGCGTGCCGCATGGCTGTTGGAACAGTTCACAGCGATCGGACTCACGGGCATCACGATTGACCAAGAGGGCAACGTACTCGGGCTGCTTCCTACAGCGGCTGAAACCGAGGCAAAGGCCGCCGACGATCAGCACGCGGTTGTGCTCTCCGCGCACATCGACACTGTCTTTCCGGCGGGCACTGAAGTCGTCCCCCAGATCAGCGGCACACGGCTGGTCGCCCCCGGCGCGTGCGACAATGCCGCTGGCGTCACCGGACTGCTGGCCATGGCCGCTGCCTTGATCGACGCATCCATCACACTGCCGTGCCCGGTGCTCTTCATCGGCAATGTCGGCGAGGAGGGCGAAGGCGACCTGCGCGGCATGCGGTATCTCTATCAGCGCTCGGCGTGGCGCGATCGTATCGCTGCCCACATTGTGCTCGACGGTGCAGGCCACGAGGTCGCAGTCACCGAGGCTCTCGGCAGCCGCCGCTTTCTCGCTACCGTTACTGGTCCCGGTGGCCATTCGTGGACGGACGCCGGCTCGCCCAATCCAATTGCGATCCTCAGTCATGCCATTGCCGCCCTTACACCCGCAGGCCCGCTCCGCGAAAACCGTACGGTCTTGAACGTCGGCACGATCGAGGGCGGCAGCTCCGTGAACGCGATCCCGGAGCACGCCCGTGCGCGATTCGATCTCCGCTCCACATCGTCCGAAGATCTGATCTGCCTGGAAGTCGAACTGCATCGCGCCATTGAGGACGCCGTGCTGGCCGCAAATGCTGCCGCCGCGGACATTCGCAAGCGAAGCCCCAACATGCAGGCCAGCTTCACCATCGAGCGCATCGGGCACCGTCCCGCGGGACGCCTGGAGAACGCCTTGAACGGCCAGATGCTCTACGACGATCTGCTCGCTGTCGATCGCCATCTCGGCATCCGCACTGAGCCGCGCATCGCCTCCACGGACGCGAACATACCGCTCTCGATTGGAATCCCTGCGATCAGCATCGGTGCCGGCGGCGATGGCGGCGGCATCCACACGCGCAACGAATGGTATGACGCCACGCATCGCGAGCAGGCGCTGAAGCGCATCCTGCTGCTCCTGATGCTGACCGCCGAGCGGCAGCAATCGCAGGCAAAAAAGTCCGCCGCAGCGGACGGACCTCGTCCGTTTGTATCGGGCATCAGTGAATGAATGGCCTCGCTGGCATGGGTTGCATTGCGATGAAAGTGCGATGACTCCACTGCTAAACTCGCACCCATGCCCCACTTGCTCGCTGCCGCCGCTGTCCTTGCCGCCACGCTGCCGCTCGCTGCACAGTCCGCCGCGCCGGACGCCATCTACTACCACGGCCATATCCTCACCGGCGTGAGGCTGGGCGAGGGCAAGCTCGACTTCGTCAGCGCCATTGCCATGCGCAATGGAATCGTCACCGCTTCCGGCACAGATGAAACGCTGCTCAAGACGAAAGGACCGAAGACGCAGCTCGTCGATCTTGGCGGCGCCTTCACCATGCCCGGCATCAACGATGCGCACACGCACATAGCCGATGCTGGACGTATTCAGCTCTCGGTCGATCTAACGGCAAGCAAATCGCTTGAAGAGATGCTCGCCCGCATAGCGCGCGCAGCCAAAGCAGCATCTGCAGGAAAATGGCTACAGGGCGGCGGCTGGGATCACACAATTTGGCCGCAGAAGACGCTGCCGACCCGCCAGGAGCTCGATGCTGTGACCAATGGTCATCCGGCAATCTTCGAACGCGTCGATGGGCACATCGCCATCGCGAATACCGCCGCGCTTGAGGCCGCCGGCATCACGCGCGCAACATCCGATCCGCAGGGCGGCAAGTTCGATCACGACAGTGCCGGCGAGCTTACCGGCATCGTGCGGGAAGATCCGGCGATGGAGATGGTCTGGAAAAAGATTCCCCCGCCAACGCCAGCCGAGCGCAAGCGCGCCCTGTCGTTGGCGCTCGCCGACGCATCCATCCACGGTGTCACCAGCGTGCAGGACTACTCCGAGTGGGACGACTTCCTGGTGATGGAGCAGCTTGAACGCGAGGACCATCTGCCAGTGCGCGTCTCCGAATGGCTGACCTTTGCCGATCCGATCGACACGCTGAAGGAGCATCGCGCTCATCATCCCGCC
>JBJMGC010000161.1:0-8490 GCA_045808105.1 Acidobacteriaceae bacterium
CCGCCCTTGGGTAGGGCCACGCCGTTGTAGCTTGTCTGCATGAGGACCGGATGCTCCGTGGAGTGGAATGCGTGTGTCAGTACCTACAACCGTCCACGCTAACATCCTGCTCGGCTACCCGCAACGCACCGGCCTTCGTTTCTCCGCAACGACGAGTACTAGACGCCCAGCGTTCGATTGTGTGCATAGAGTGAAACCAGATTCAACCAAGGCAGCCGCGACCCAGGCCCTGGAGAGACGAAGCTTGCGATAAGCGCTCTTTTCCATTCTCCAGCCTTCCGTGTCTCGCAGGTACACCAGGTCATGGACCACCACAAAATCATCGCTTTCGTATTCCAGGAAGCAGGTCATGATCTTCTGGTGATCACTTCTGACGGGTATGAAGCGGTCCAGGCCGGTCAGCGGCACGCTGAGATCGCGATAGGTGATTGCGAAGCTGCCTCCCCAAGCCAGCTTGCAAAAGACAGCCGCGAAGAGCTGCTTCACGCTCTCCCTGGAGACGAGATGGGTCAAGGTGTCGCCCATGCAGGCGGCGAATGACGCGCTGCTGCCGGAATCGAGCTGGTCGAGGCATGCAAGGTCTGCCCGTGCGATTTCGATCGGGTGCAATCCTCGGTGCAACTTCAGCTCATCGAGCAGTTCGGCGCTGGTGTCCACTGCGATGACCGGTGAGAAGCCCAGTTCGGCAAGAGCCATTGCCTGATAGCCGGGTCCACTGCCCAGATCGAGTGCGGGGCCGGGCGATTTGGCTGGAGTGAAAGAGTCGAGGATTGTCTGTAACAGCGTCCTTTGTTCCGCCACTTTTTCAGCGAAGGAGCCGCCCATCATCCACGTGTAATGTTTGCGAGCAGGGTTCGATAGTGTTCTTGGACGGTAGCCACAGGACGATTGTAGGGCGCCTGCCTGTTACCGGTATGATCGGTGCATTCCAGAACCCTCAGGAGGATCGAGTTGATGCTGCGTGCGCTCCGCTGTACTGTCTGTCTGCTTTGCCTGTTCGCATTCACGCAGTTTGCCGCGCTTGCCGCACCTTCTGATTCTGGCCCGGTGCGCGTGGCCATCGTTGGTCTGGTGCACGGGCACGTCGCGGGATTTCTGGACCAGTTGCCGAGGCACACGGAGGTGCAACTGGTCGGGGTGTCGGATCCCGACGCGGCGCTGCGGCAGAAGTACGCAGACAAATACCATCTGGACGCGAAGATCTTCTTCCCTACGGAAGAAGCGATGATCGTGGCGACGCATCCCCAGGCAGTGCTGGTGTACACATCGATCGCGGGACACCGTAGAGCAATTGAAGAGGCGGCGCGGCATCACGTTGCCGTGATGGTGGAGAAGCCGCTGGCGACCACGCTGGCAGATGCGCTGGCCATCCGCAGAATTTCACAGGAAGACCACGTACCGGTGCTGGTGAACTATGAGACGACATGGTATGCGTCCAATAAAGCTGCTTACGATGAACTGGAAGCGGGCAGGCTAGGTGCGCTGCGCAAGCTCGTGGTGCACGACGGGCACAAGGGACCGGCGGAAATCGGCGTGCAGCCGGAGTTTCTGAAGTGGTTGACCGATCCGCAGCAGAATGGCGCGGGTGCGCTCTTCGACTTTGGCTGCTACGGCGTGGACCTCGCGACTTGGCTGATGCATGGCGAAACGCCGCTGACCGTCACGGCGGTGACGCAGCAGATCAAGCCGGACAAGTATCCGCATGTAGACGACGAAGGTACGATCATCCTGACTTATCCGCATGCGCAAGC
Organism: Acidobacteriaceae bacterium; assembly: GCA_045808105.1. Taxonomy (GTDB): domain Bacteria; phylum Acidobacteriota; class Terriglobia; order Terriglobales; family Acidobacteriaceae; genus KBS-83. Next base: position 1,752 of record JBJMGC010000161.1, read on the forward strand.
CATCATCCAGGGATCGTGGAACTGGCCCTTCGACCGCAAGGATATGGAAGTCTACGGCGCGACCGGCACGCTGATGACCATCAAACAGGACAAGGTGCGGGAACGCACACAGGGCGAGAAGGAAGCGACGGAGCGCGAAGCTACGCCGCTGGCGCCGCCGGAAGATGGCTCACTGGATTATCTGGTCGCAGTGCTGAACGGAAAGCTGAAGCCGCAGGGAGACCTGACGGCGCTGGACACCAATGTGATCGTCATGCAAATTCTCGACGCGGCGCGCACGTCCGCACAGACTGGACGAACGATCAAGCTGACGCGGTTGCCGAAACAATAATCGCGATTTCATAAAGCTGTCGAGAGTTTTGGGGAACCCGCGGCTCTCGCCGTCCGTATTCCGGCGCAGAGGTCCTTCATGGAAACCCTGCGGCAGGACATCGCCTACGCGCTGCGCCAGATGCGCCAGTCCCCTGTTTTCACGCTGACGGCCATGCTGACGCTGGCGCTGGGGATCGGTGCGACGACTGCGATCTTTTCGTTGATCCACTCGGTGATGCTGAAATCGCTGCCGGTGGTGGACCCTGCCAGCCTTTACCGCATTGGCGAGGGGCAGGATTGCTGTGTGGAAGGCAGTCCGCAAGATGAGTGGGGCATGTTTTCGTATCCGTTTTATCTGCGGATGAAGGAGAACACGCCGGAGTTTGCCGAGCTGGCCGCGTTTCAGGCGGGCGGCTCGGAGTTCAGCGTACGACGCGGCGAGAGCGATCGCATCGCGAAACCCATACGCGGCGAATTCATTACCGGCAACTACTTCTCTACGTTTGGAATTGGCGCATTTTCCGGTCGCACCATTGTCCCTTCCGACGACCAGGTGACAGCGGCTCCCGTTGCGATGCTCAGCTATCGCGCGTGGCAGCAGCAGTACGGGTCCGACCCGAAGATCGTCGGCTCCACCATGATTCTCGATGGGCACCCGATGACCGTCGTCGGCATCACGCCTCCGGGATTTTTCGGTGAGACGCTGCGCAGCGATCCGCCGGAGATCTGGATTCCCATGCAGCAGGAGCCGGTCTTCCGCGGGAAGAGTTCGCTTCTGCACACTTTCCCAGCGTGGCTGCGCGTCATCGGGAGACTCAAGCCTGAGGCAACGCCGAATGCGTTGCCATCGCGGCTCACGAATCTGCTGCGGGTCTGGCTGGTGAATGAGAGCGGAATGCCGGCGGAATGGATGACCGGCATCAAGGCCGGGCTTTCGAAGCAGATCATCAAGGTTGTTCCTGCCGGCGCGGGTGTTGGCGTCATGAAGGCGAATTACGCAGACAGCCTGCACATCCTGCTCGCTGTTTGCTGCCTGGTGCTTCTGATCGCGTGCGCGAATATCGCCAATCTGCTGCTGGCGCGCGGAACGGCGAGGCGGGCACAGACCGCGGTACGACTGGCGCTGGGCGCGAATCGCGGACGTCTAGTTCGGCAATCGCTGACCGAGAGCATTGTCCTATCCGTGCTGGGTGGAGCCGCGGGCCTGGCAGTTGCGTATCTGGGCGTGAAAGCGGTCGTGGCGCTGGCCTTTCATGGAGCGAAGTATGTGCCGATCGATGCCGCGCCCTCCCTGCCCGTGCTGGCGTTTGCTTTCGCACTGTCGCTCGTGACGGGCGCGCTCTTTGGTACCGCACCAGCGTGGCATGCCTCGCATGGCGACCCGGCGGAGGCGCTGCGTGGCGCGAACCGCACCACGCGGGACCGGTCGTCGCTTTCGCAGAAGATCCTTGTCATCGTGCAGGCGACATTGTCGGTAGTTCTGCTGGCGGGCGCGGGCCTACTGACGCATAGTTTGCAGAAGCTGCAGCATCAGGACTTCGGCTATGAGACCGATCATCGCGTCACCATCAGCGTGACGGCGCCTTACTCCTCCTACTCGCAGCCGAAGCTGGATGCGATGTATCGCGAGCTGCAGGGCCGGCTGGCTCATATTCCGGGAGTGGAGCGTGCCGCGCTTGCGCAGTACACGCCGCTGCAGGACAACTGGGGCGAGATCGTGATTCGCCAGGGGCACGCCATGCCGAATATGAATGAGCAGGGCATCGGCTCGTCATGGGACCACGTGAACCCCGGCTATCTGGAGACGCTCGGCGAACCGATTCTGCGCGGCCGCAGCATCACGGAGCAGGACACCGCGACGACGCAGAAGGTCGTCGTGGTCAACGAAGCCTTCGTGAAGAAGTTTTTCAAGCCCGGCGAAGAGCCGCTGGGCGCGCATTTTGGTCTCGATCTGCCGCAATACAGCAATACCTTCGAGATCGTCGGCATCGTGCGGAACGCGAAGTATAACGATCCGGCAAGCACGGAACCGCCGCGTCCTCTCTTCTTTGTGCCGCTCGCGCAGCGCGTGCAATATGACGCTGCGCTCATGCAATCGATCGATGACAGCACGCATTACATCGAAGGCGCGGTGCTGCAGATTCGCGGCAGCATGGAGGGGTTGGAGTCGGAGGTGCGCCACGTGCTCAGCGACGTGGATCCGAACCTGACACTGCTGGATATCCAGAGCTTGCAGGACCAGGTCGATTCGAACTTCGACCAGCGGCGGGCTGTTGCGCGGATGACGGGACTCTTCGGCGTGCTCGCGCTGCTGCTCGCGGCCGTCGGACTCTATGGCGTCACGGCCTACACGGTGGAGCGCCGCACGAGTGAGATTGGTGTGCGCATGGCCCTGGGTGCGAATCGCGTGGACGTCATTCGGCTGGTGCTGCGTGGGGCGTTTCTGCAGATTCTGATTGGCCTGTTGATCGGAATTCCGATTTCGATCGCGAGCTCTCGCCTGATCTCCGCGCAGCTGTACCAGGTGAAGGGATGGGACCCGCTGGTGCTCGGTGGATCGATCCTGGCGCTCACCATCTGCGCGTTTTTCGCAAGCATCATCCCGGCACAACGAGCGGCCTCGATCAATCCGGTAAAGGCTTTGCGCACGGAGTAGGACGAGCGGAAAGTGGCAGGAGTGGCGTAACCTGAAAGACAGAGGGTCTGCTTTGCGTCGTCTCCTGCTGCTGGCTGCCGTTTTACTCTCCGTCCCCGCGTTCGCGCAGTATTCCGCTGATAAGCCTCTTGGAGCGTCGGCGCAGTCCACGCCTGCCTATCTGAAGAATGCTGGACTGGACCAGCGGCTGGGCACACAGATCCCGCTCAACCTGCACTTCCGTGACAGCAACGGTACCGATGCCCCGCTGGGGAGATATTTCGCGCAGAAGCCCGTCGCGCTGGCGCTCGTGTACTTCAAATGCGCGATGCTGTGCCCGCAGGTACTGCACGGACTGGCCAACTCGCTGGCGCAGACCGGATACGCGCCGGCGCGCGATTACGACGTGGTGGTGGCAAGCATCGATCCGACCGATACACCGGCCGACGCTGCAGCCGCTCAGCAGAAGTTCGACGCACAGCTTGGCGGCGAGGTGCCTGCGGGGAGTGTGCACTTCCTGACAGGCGGGCAGCCGGAGATCACGTCGCTCGCGAACTCGGTGGGTTTTCATTACGTGCGCGTGCCGGGGCCGGACGGCAAAATGACGCAGTTCGCCCACTCAAGCGTCATCATGGTCGCTACGCCGGACGGCAGGCTGTCGAAGTATCTGACCGGCGTGGAGTATCAGCCGCGCGATCTGCGGCTGGCGCTGCTGGAGGCGAGCAATCACCGGATCGGTTCCCCGAGCGACCTGATTCTGCTCTATTGCTGCAACTACTCGCCAGGCGAAGGCCGTTATACCGTTTCGATACTGCGCGTGATGGGACTCGCCGGCATGGCGTCGCTCTTCGGACTTGGGGCAATGCTCTACCTTTTGACCCGCAAGCCAAAGATGAAGACGGCCGCCTAGAGCTTGGCTCTGCGACCGGCAAGCAGCTCTGCTGCCCGGCCGAGCAATCCTCGAAGCACGCTGTCATTGTCGTAGCCGGAAGTTTGGGCGCGGCGCTGCCCTGCTGATGCAATGCGGGCGCGTGCCGGTTCGTCGCTCAGGTAGCGATCAATCTTGGTGCGGCACTCCTCGAGATTCGAGAAGAAAACTGCCTCTTCATCGTCGCGAAAGCATGCCTGATGTTCGGGCGTGCGCTCCGCCAGCAGAAAACCGCCGCAAGCCGTGATCTCGAATGACTTGTGTGCGACCTGGTCGCGATTGCTATGGGTGACGAAGGCGAGATTGATGCGCGAGCGCCAGATGGCCTCGCGATAGGCCGCGCCTATGAGCTCGCCTTGCCGGAAGGTGCCGGCGAAGGCGTCCGGCGGCAGCGCGGCCTGCCAGTGCGGACGCGAGCCCGAAATATCGACGGGCGCCCCAGCACGCCAGAGGCGTGTCAGGAAGTCGCCGCGATTGTCGTAGGGGGTGCCGATGAAGGAGACGCGGCGATCACGATCCAAATCATTCCAGCGATCTGGCGGCGGAAAGTGCACAGTTGGCTCGTAGCTGGTGCGAATGCGAACGACTTCGCGGGCGCCTCTTTGGCGAAAGTCGACAATGCTGACATCCCGCTGGACGCCAATCAGATCGAACAGCGGAATGGTGCGGCGATAGAGACGCCAGCCGGGATCGCGGCGGGGACCGAAGGGATTGTCGATGACGGAGTCAACAGTGATGATGCCGTTCTGCCGCAGCTTTCGCAGCGTGTCCGGTTGCAGGCTCAGCACCTTGTCGCATAGAAGGATGTTGGCCCGCTCCCGCTCGGCGGCCTTGACGATGGCGCGATTCAGATGCGCAACGTCCGGGCCGGCCTGCAAGCGGAATTGCAGCTTGCCGGCGAAACCGGAGAGCCTGGCGGACGCGTTCGTGTCCACTGCCGCGACATGCCCCAGCCCCAGCCGCCTGAGAGCGCGCAGCCGGTATTCGCCGTAGTAGTCCGGCGCCAGACTGGAGACGTAGAGGACGCGCAGGCGTTCCAGCGATTCTTCCGGGGAAGCTTCCGCCATCGTGCTGATGTTCCTCCTATGGGACCGCCGTTAACCCGTTTTCTTCTCGCCACCCGAACTACAGGAATGCGAGTTCTATCGTATTCTGTGAAAACAGCATAAATTCGCGAGATCCACCATCAGGCTAGTCTCCATTGCTGTGATACTTTTCACTGGGGAATCCGGCGCTGCCGCCCCAATCCGGAGGAACAGTACATTGTCCAAGAGCATGGTGCCGAAGCGCCTGTTTTTCACGAAGGGCGCGGGACGACACAAGGAGCGCCTGACTTCCTTTGAGCTGGCATTGCGCGATGCCGGTATCGCTGCGCAGAACCTGGTTCGCGTCTCATCGATCTTCCCACCGAATGCCAAGCTTGTCCCTCGCAAAGAAGGTGTCGAGTACCTGTCGCCCGGCGAGGTGGTTTTTGCCGTGGTGGCCGAGAACTCCACCCGCGAGCCGCACCGCCTGGTCGCGTCGAGCATCGGCGTCGCCATTCCGAGCGATCGCAACACCTACGGCTACCTGAGCGAGCACCACAGCTTTGGCGAGACCGAGGAGCAGGCCGGCGAGTACGCCGAAGAACTGGCGGCCGAGATGCTGGCCACCACGTTGGATGTGGACTTCGATCCGGATAAGAGCTGGGACGAGAAAAAGGAGATTTATCGGATCTCCAACAAGATCGTCCGCACGGCCAACGTGACACAGTCGGCCATTGGCGACAAACGCGGTCGCTGGACGACCGTGATCGCCGCGGCGATCCTGATTTTCGAGTAGCCCGCTCGCTCGACAAAATCAAAGGCGCGGGGCTCCGGTCTCGCGCCTTTCGCTTGCGTGCAGCATCAAGAACTATCGAGGATTTCGAAAACGATATGCCCACTGCTTTGAAATACCGCATCGGTCTGGTGCAGATGTCCTGCTCACCGGACCCGGATGCCAATCTGGAGAAGGCTGCCGACCGCGTGCGTGAGGCAGCACGTGCCGGCGCCCGCGTGATCTGCCTGCCGGAGCTCTTTCGCGCGCAGTATTTCTGCCAGCGGGAAGATACCGCGCTCTTCGATTTGGCCGAGCCGATCCCCGGCCCCAGCACGGAGCGGCTGGCCGCTGTGGCGCGCGAGGAGCATGTGGTGGTGATCGCATCGCTCTTTGAGCGACGCGCCGCCGGGCTCTACCACAACACGGCGGTGACGATCGAAGCCGATGGCACGCTCGCGGGCATGTATCGCAAGATGCACATCCCCGACGATCCGCTTTATTACGAGAAGTTCTACTTCACGCCGGGTGATCTCGGGTTCCGTGCGCAGGAGACGTCGCTCGGCCGCGTGGGTACGCTGGTGTGCTGGGACCAGTGGTATCCCGAGGGCGCGCGCATCACTGCACTGCAGGGTGCAAACGTGCTGTTCTTTCCGACCGCCATTGGCTGGCATCCGGCGGAGAAAGACGAACACGGCACCGCGCAGTATGACGCGTGGCAGACGATCCAGCGCGCGCATGCGATTGCCAACGGCGTCTATGTGGGCGCGGCGAACCGTGTGGGCTGGGAGAATGGCGACGTGCGCGGCAACCGCGTCGAAGGACCAGGCCTCGAGTTCTGGGGTGGCTCGTTCATTGCTGATCCGTTCGGCCGCATCATCGCGAAGGCGCCGCACGACCGCGAGGACATACTGATCGCCGAGATCGATCCGGCTGCGATCGAGGAGCAGCGCCGCCACTGGCCTTTCCTGCGCGATCGGCGCATCGATGCATACGCGCCCATCGTGCAGCGGTTTCTGGATCCACCGCTCAGCTCTAAAGTGGATGTGAAGTGAGCGCGGCACTCG
>JBJMGC010000162.1:0-6290 GCA_045808105.1 Acidobacteriaceae bacterium
CCCAAATACCCAAAACGACAAACATCCCAACTATGGCTAATGGTGCGAAGAGAGAGTGATGGCAGCGGCGTCGAGCGAGACGCCTGTACCGCCTGTTTGCACGTGGACGGTCTCGGGTGAGGCAGTGATGACGCTCGAGAGGACGAAGGCGAGGATGGTGTTCATGCCGAAGATCACGGCGACCGTCGTGGAAGGATTGAGCCACTGGGGAACGCTGCGCTGCGTGGCTCTCCGAATATCTGGCGGCGCATTTCTAGCGCCCGCATTACCAGACGAACATCAAGAATCCAGTAGAGCATGCCGAAGGAAAGCAGGCTGATGTCTCCGCTGGGGATGGGTGAGTCGCACTAGAAGTTGTGCGATTCAGAGAGCCCATCCCGCAGAAAAAACTCCGGATGATGACACAGGATACGGAGGTCTATAATGCCCGCGGACACGGAGGTGAGTATGTCCACAGAGAATAATAAGGAGATCGCACTCAGATTCATGGATGAGTGCTGGAGCCAGGGCAAGCTCGACCCTATGCAAGAACTGGTTTCAGAGAAGTGCAACTTCCACGATCCGGTGTTTCCATCGCTTGGCGCCGGAGCAGACAACATCAAGCGGCATATCAGCACGTGCCGGAACGGTTTTCCCGATCTGAAATTCACGATTGAAGATACGATCGCGGAACGCAACGAGGTTGTCCTTCACTGGACGGCGGGCGGTACGCACAAGGGTCAGTTTTTGGGAATGGCCCCGACCAACAAGAACGCAACTGTTTCCGGCACATCCATCTTTCGCATTGAGAATGGAAAGATTGCCGAACAATGGGCGGACTGGAATCTCATGTCGCTGATGGAACAACTGGGAATGGCGACAGCCCCCAAAGCGGAAGCCGGAGCGACAGCCCGGTAGAGCATCTCACAGGTGGAAGACGAGAGCCGATGCTTGGCTCTCGTCTTTTTGCTAATCAAATATTTGGGGAAAGGCAAAACGGCATTCGCCGATCAAAAACGGCCCACGGTGCTGCATCATGTGCGCATCGTGGGCCGCTCGGCGGTCGGTAGTGGTTACGCCTGAGTCGTGCGCGTATGCAGACGCCTGCCCATGTTGGTCGTCCGAACATGAGGGGCGGGACCGATATGCGAACGCGACATGGCCGGAAATATAGTCCCGCTTTCCGGCAACTGTCCATAGGTCTTGTGAATTTCTCTTCGCCTCGAAGGCGCAGGCGGGAGGCGTACGGTTGACACACGACGAGGCAGTCTTACGCGCCAGGCGGCGACGTTTACAAATGAGCGTACGGGAGACCATGCGTGATTTTTTTTGAGCTAGCGATTTCTTGTTATCTATTCGGCGGCATTGACCATCGTGTTCTGTGCGACGGTGCTGCGTGGATTTACCGGCACGACGGCTGAGTGAACTGCCGCAGAAGCATTAAGGCATCCTATAATCGCGGGCATGGCTGATCAGGAAAGCGTACGGCGGGAGACCGGAAAAATAAACAGCAGGCGCGGCTACTGGAATTGGCTGCTGGCCGCGCCGCTGCTGCTGCTGGTGTATCCGGGCATGTATGCGCGGACGGCTCCGGAGCTGCTGGGCTTCCCGTTTTTCTACTGGTATCAGTTCGCCGTGGCGTTCGCGACCGCGCTGCTGACGGGCTTGGTCTATTTGCTAACGCGCAACCGCGCGGATGAGTAGCAGCGAGCGGTCTACGGCCGGTGCAGAACATCTACGACAACGCGGAATTCTTCGAAGGTTATAGTCGGATGCGCCGTTCCGTGGAGGGACTTGCGGGTGCGGCGGAATGGCCCGCGATGCAGGCGTTGCTGCCGGATTTGCACGGGCGGCGGGTTCTGGACCTGGGCTGCGGTTTCGGACGATTCTGCCGGTGGGCGCGAGAGCAGGGTGCGACTCAGGTTGTAGGCATGGATGTATCCGAAAAGATGCTGGACCGGGCGCGAAGCACACCATCGGACGAAGCGATCTCATATCAGCACGCGGACATGGAGACGATCGATTTGCCAGAAGCTGAGTTCGATCTGGTGTTCAGCTCACTAGCGCTTCATTATGTCGAGGACTTTTCGGGTCTCATGGGAAGAGTGCATCGCACGCTGAAGCCCGAGGGGCGCCTGATCTTTTCCATTGAGCACCCGGTGTATATGGCGGCGGACCATCCCGAGTGGATCATCGACGCAAAGGGCAGCCGGGTGTGGCCAGTGAGCCGCTACTTCGCGGAAGGGCGGCGTGAGACGGACTGGCTGACCAAGGGCGTCATCAAACAGCATCGGACCATGGGGACGACTCTGAATGTGCTTATCCGGCAACGCTTCCGGTTGACACATGTGGAGGAGTGGCAGCCGACGGCCGAGCAGATCGAGATGGGGCCAGAGAGCGCGGAGGACCGCGAGCGGCCGATCTTTCTGCTAGTGGCTGCGCAGCGATAGATTGGCCGGGCCCGTATAATGAAAGCCTTTACACCCTCGTAATTCTCGGCATCTTTCTTTAGACAGGCAGGCCGCTGTGCAACTGACATTCATCGACTGGCTGATCATGCTGGTCTACTTCGTCTTCGTGCTGGGCATCGGCTTTGCTCTGAAGCGCTACATGCGCACCAGCAACGATTTCTTTCTTGCGGGTCGGTCAATTCCGGCGTGGATCTGCGGGCTGGCTTTCATCTCCGCGAATCTCGGTGCGCAGGAGGTGATCGGGATGGGTGCCTCGGGCGCGAAGTACGGCATCGCAACCAGTCACTTTTATTGGATCGGCGCGATCCCGGCGATGGTGTTCGTTGGCATCTTCATGATGCCGTTTTATTACGGATCGAAGGCACGCTCGGTGCCGGAGTTTTTGCGGCTGCGCTTCGACGAGAAGACGCGCGGGCTGAACGCGATTCTGTTCGCGGTCATGACGGTATTTTCGAGCGGCATCTCGATGTATGCTATGGCGCTGCTGATCCAGAATCTGCACATGCTCGATTCACTGTTCCTCACAGCGGGGATTCCGTTGAGCTGGATCTTTCATGTCTCGATTGCGATCAGCGCGGTCATTGTGCTGGCGTACATCTTCCTGGGCGGCCTGACGAGCGCGATTTACAACGAGGTGCTGCAGTTCTTTCTCATCGTGGCGGGTTTTCTGCCGCTGGTGTGGATCGGGCTGAAGAATGTGGGCGGATGGAGCGGCATCAAGCAGACGCTCGGGCCGGCGTATACGCATTCCTGGCGCGGGATGGAGCACGCGAACACGAATCCGCTGGGCGTGGAATGGTTCTCGCTGGTGATGGGGCTGGGCTTCGTGCTGAGCTTCGGCTATTGGTGCACGGATTTTCTGGTGATCCAGCGCGCGATGGCAGCGGATTCGGAGGAAAGCGCACGCAAGGTGCCGATGATTGCCGCGATCCCAAAGATGTTTTTCCCGTTTCTGGTAATTCTGCCGGGGCTGATCGCGATCTCGGTGCCGACGGTGCAGGACCATCTTGGCGGAAGTGCGGCGACGGTGTCGCGCGCGGCGCCCCAGTCAGCGACCAGCGCGGCAATTGCGCAGACGACAGAAAAGAAAGGCGAGGCCGTTGCCATGGAGGGCCGCGGGTTGATTCCGGTGAAGGTGAATGCGATCACCGGGAGGCCGGTCCTCGACCAGGATGGCAAGCCAGTGTTGAATTACGATCTCGCGATCCCGAATATGCTGCTGCGCTATTTTCCTACAGGGATCCTCGGACTAGGACTGACCGCGCTGCTGGCGAGCTTCATGTCCGGTATGGCAGGCAACGTAACGGCGTTCAATACGGTGTGGACCTACGACATCTATCAGTCGTACATCCGCAAGAACGAGACGGATGCGCATTATCTATGGATGGGACGCGTGGCAACGGTAGGCGGGATTCTGCTGTCGATCGGCGCGGCGTATACGGTGACGAACTTTAACAACATCATGGACGCGCTGCAGATGGTGTTCGCGTTCGTGAACGCTCCGCTGTTCGCAACGTTTCTGGCGGGGATGTTTTGGAAGCGCGCAACCGGGCATGCGGCGTTTTCCGGGCTCTTGGCTGGCGTGCTGGCCGGGCTGGCGCACATTGGATTAACGTTGCCGGTGGGCGAGGGCGTGAGCGTGAAGGGCGGCTGGCTGGGCATGGTGCATCGCTATCCGAGCGAGATGGCGCAGAATTTCTGGACGGCGATCTGGGCGTTCCTGGTTTGCATGATCGTGACGCTGGTGGTGAGCGTGCTGACCGAGGCGCGCGAGGAGCGCGAGCTGGTGGGGCTGGTGTATTCGCTGACCCCGAAGCCGGAGGAGCATGATCTGCCGTGGTGGAAGCGTCCGGTGACGCTGGGCGCGGTGGTGATCGCAATGGCGGTGGCGCTGAATCTGATTTTTGCTTGACGCGTGTTTGCGTATAGGAGATCGCGATGGGATTGGATATCCGAATACCGCTGGGGCTGATGTTTCTGGTCACGGGTGGGCTGATGGCGCTCTATGGCCTGTTCACGCGGGGCAGTGCGATCTATGAGAAGTCGCTGGACATGAACATCAACCTGATCTGGGGCGCGCTGATGTTTGTCTTCGGGCTGGTGATATACCTCATGGGGCGACGGCCGCGGCGGCTGGTAGCGAGCCGCGTGGAAGCAACTGAGCAGCCGCTGGGCGGCCGCGGGAGTCACTAGATACTGAGCTGAGAGCGCGGCGTCGGCGTAAGCAGCAGAACTTCAGACTTGCGGGCGAATTGGTGAAGGACATCCTCCGGGGCATGTTCACGCCAGTCCGGACCCGCGCGGAGAGTTGAAAGATGTTCGCGGTAGTGCTCTAAGTCAGGAAATGCCGCTAACCAGACGAAGACGGCTTCGCCTTCTCGGACAGGAAGTTTGGGGAAGGTGTTCGGGGCATTTTCGGTCTGGAAAGCTGCAAATATGTGGGCGCCTGTTTCTGCGAGCCGGGGCTTCATCGTCTGATCGAAAAAGTTTGCGAAGCCTTCGATGGCCGAGCCGGCGACGTAATGGATATTCGCAATGAGCAGGCTATGTCGCTGCACGGCTGAGCCACTGGCGTTGCGTGCGGCCGGTTCGGGACGCAGCAGGAGGACGTTGTCGGAGTCAAGCATGGTTGCATTCGCGGCTTCACGATGTGCTTTCCATACCGGACCTCCGTAAAAATCCGCCAGCATGCGTTTGCGCTCGACCATATCGGGGAAACCGCGCATCCAGACAAAGCGGTTGGGATCGTCCTGATCGGAGAATGGGCCGAAGACCCGCATGCCGATGGTTTCCTGAGGCTTTATGAACTCGCTTTCGAAGAGCGCGACGAGAGTTTCCCGTGCGCCGGCGTGCAAGGTGTACTGCCTCAATTCCACGATTGAACAACCTTCGAACATTGCAGTCTCCGCCAACCCGGGATGGACGCCGAGCGCGGCACAGCCAGCCAGTATGCCGCCGCTCTTCAGTAGTTCGCGTCGAGTGGTCATATGATTTCCATGTCCAGTGTGCAGATTGCGCACTCTGGTTCCAAGGTCCAATTCTTGGAGATTCGGCAGGGCCACTTTTGAAATGCCGATGAAAAGTCTCTGCTTATGCTTGCGACATCCGGGCCCCGCTCTTCTGTAGTGCAATTGCATCTCATCAACCGTGGAGGGCGGCGGCGATGGCGGAGATTGTGCAGCTTCATGCGAAGGATGGTCATGTACTGGACGCCTATGTAGTGCAGCCGGGAGTGCCAGCGAAGGGCGGACTCGTCATTGTGCAGGAGATTTACGGAGTGAACGCGCATGTCCGCGCATTGGCAGACCGCTATGCAGACGACGGCTTCGTGGTGGTTGCGCCCGCCCTGTTTGACCGGATCGAGCGAGGCGTGGATCTGGGTTATCAGGCAGAGGATACGCAGCAAGCAATGAACCTTCTCAAGAGCTTCGACATTGAGACTGGCGTGGATGACATTGCGGCGGCGGTGCAGTGCGAGCGGTGCTTTCGCCACGTCAAGAAGATTGGAGTAGTGGGCTATTGCCTGGGCGGCACGCTGGCATGGCTCAGCGCGGCACGGCTGCCGATCGATGCTGCGGCCGGCTACTACGGGGGCCAGATCACAAAGTATCTCGACGAGCGGCCGAAGGCGCCGATCATCCTTCATTTTGGAGAGCAGGACCGGCACATCCCGCAAAGCGAGATCGACGCGATTGCAAAGAAGTATCCTGAGGTACCGATCTATACCTATCCTGCGGGCCATGCCTTCAACCGCGATGGGAGCGCCGCCTATGATGCGCCGTCAGCGATGCGTGCCCGCGAGCGGACGCTTGCGTTTTTGCGTGAACATCTGCACTGAGG
>JBJMGC010000163.1:0-7691 GCA_045808105.1 Acidobacteriaceae bacterium
CACCTTCAGCCCGAGAAATTCATAAATCTTGCCCATCCACTCGGCATCGCGCTTGGCCAGGTAGTCGTTCACCGTGACCACATGCACGCCCTTGCCTGCAAGCGCATTCAGATACACCGGCAGTGTGGCGACCAGCGTTTTGCCCTCGCCGGTCTTCATCTCGGCGATCTTCCCGGAGTGCAGCACCATCCCGCCGATCAACTGCACGTCGAAGTGACGCATGCCTACGGCGCGCTTGCCGGCCTCGCGCACCACCGCGAAGGCCTCCGGCAGCAGCTCGTCCAGCGCCGCAGCCTCGGCAGCCTTGCGCTCCTCTTTGTTCTCAGGGGTATCCGGAACATCCTTCACACGTTCCGCAAAGCGAGCTTTAAACTCAACAGTCTTCTCGCGCAGCTCGGCGTCCGAGAGCCCCTGCAGCTTCGGCTCCCATTCGCCGATCGCGGCCACCGTCGGCATCATGCGCTTGACGGCACGCTCGTTGCTCGTACCGAAAACTTTGGCGATTGCACTACTGATCAAGGAGTTCCTCTTGGCCCGTTTCGACAAATCTGGGCTGACGCCTTATTTTACGCGATCACAGACCTCATCGACTGCGCTTGCCTCACGCGCAAAAATGGCCGCCCGGGGAGGGCCCCAGGCGGCCATGGTGCCAGCGTTGCAATGCCCTTTAGAACGCGTAACGCAGACTGAACTGCAGTTGCCGGTCAGAGGCGTACGTCTGGCCCTTGGTCGTGACTTGTCCAAAGGTGCCGCTGGTCGGGTTGTCATCCGGTGTATCCCAGTTCGGATGGTTGGTGAAGTTGAACGCCTCTCCACGGAATGTCAACTGGTGATTGTCGTGTCCGGGAATCACGTGGAAGCTCTTCTGCAGGGCGATATTCCAGCTCTGGAAACCCGGCCCATGAATCGCATTCCGCGTGCCCCGTGGTGCAAGAGTTCCCGCAGTCGGCGATGAGAAGACCGTGGGATCAAACCAATTCCCGGTGCCGAACTTGCGCGGCGTTGCGGGCGTGGCAGTCATGTCCCAACGCTGGGGACCTGCGCCCACGCCCACTCCGGCGAAGTCATCATTCGTGCTCACAGTGAATGGCTCCCCGGACTGCGCCTGTGTCGTGCCCGAGAGCTGCCAGTTACCCAGCGTGCCCTTCACCAGACGATTGTCAAAGTTCTTGCCGTATGGAATATCCCACACGTAATTCACCACCACCGTGTTCCGAATATCGAAGTCGCTGGGCCCGTAATTGGCCTGCGGACTGTAGTAATCCGGAAGCTGATAGCCCTGGTCCGAACCGAAGTCCAGGCTCTTCGACCAGGTATAGGCCACGCCGAACAGCAGGCCATGACTGAGCCGGCGATTCAGATTGACCTGCATGGAGTGATAGATCGAGCGACCGGCATTGTCGATCTGCAGGATGCTCGAGAGCCCGCGGTATGGCCGCAGCGCGTCCGTGTTCACGCCCGGATTCGCCTGCACTGTTCCTGGGCGCAACTGGTTCAGCTGCTCCATTTGCTGCAGGTGCAGTCCACGGCGGCCTACATAGGCCAGAGTGAAGGTGGCAAAACCCGGAACGTCTTGCTCAACCGCTGCATTCCACGACCAGGCATTCGGATTGGGGAAGTTGTACGGCTGTGTGGTCATCGACAAAGGAAGCCTGGGCAGCGCGCCGCCTGTAACTCCAGCCGGGTCGTCCACTACGCCTCCGGAGATGAAGGTCGTCGGCTGAAACGGCGCATTGCCACCGAGCTGCACCTGGTCGCTGATGCCCAGCCGCTGCGTATACCGCCCCGCCCCTGCGCGCACCACCGTGTTCGGCCGCACCTGATAGGTCACGCCAAAGCGCGGTTGGATATCCGTCCAGATGGTGTTCGAATAGCCCGAATTCTTTCCTGTAAAGGAGGCCTGAGGGTTAGCCAGAATTTCGCCCGGGACGTGCCCCTGCGCGGAACTCGGGAAATGCGAACCTGGAATCACAACGCCGTTATAGAGATTGCCTCCGACGGCGGCGCCGGTTACCGGATCGATGCTTGGAGCATCCGCCGGATTCCATGCCGCGGGATCGAAGAACGACTGGTTGCCCCACACCGTGTAGTACGGACGCATCACGCTGTACCGAGCGCCATACTCAATCACCAGATTGGGCTTCGCGCGCCACGTGTCCTGCGCAAAAACTTCGTACATGTTGCCGCGGAACAGCGTGTAGCTCTTCGTGCCAATCTCGCCGTAGGTATCAAACAATCCCAGTGCAGCATTGGCTACGGCTGCGCCCGAGCTGGGGAAGCCGCTGCGCGTATCCGTGAATCGGAACTGCCCGTCCTGGTTGTTGGTTGAGCCAGGGGTCGTGCTGCTCACGCTGATTTGGTCGTAGTTGTTCTCGCCTGAGTATTCCCAGAGGCCGCCAGCTTTCAAAGTGTGGTTGCCAATAACCTTGGTGAGATTATCCGCCAGCTCAATCACCGGGCCGCCCGAGTGGGAAGGATAAGGGCCGCCATCGAGCGTGGTGAAGTTCGCGAGGTTGATTGTTGGAATCTTGTTCGGAATCACCTTCTCCGAAGCAGGGTAAAGGAACGGGAAATCGATGCCGTAACGGCTGCGATCGTAAAGGCCGTTCGCGGTGTCGTAGCTGATCGTGATGTGGTCAGCCGAGCCCGTCACGCTGGCTTCGTTCACCATCGTCGGACTGACCTCCCAGGTGTAGTGCAGCGCGCCTACCTGGTTCGGCCAGTGCCATTTCTCCGGGGTCCGATCGAAGTTCCCGGCAAATGGCGTGATGTAGTCCAGGTGATAGCTCAGCACAGAGAACCGGAGCCGATGCCGCTCGGTCGGCACATAGTCCAACACCAGTGAATCCTTGCGCTGGTCTTGCGGATTGGGCAGCGATTCCTGCCAGTTGTACGAAGGATTGCTGTTGACGTTCGGTGCGGGGAAGGCACGCAGTAGCGCCAGGCCGTTTGGACTCTGGTCGGTCGGCGGTATCACGTTGTTCGGATACGCGACGCCCGTCGTCGGGTTGATGATCTGTACCGGCTTTGAATAGAAGATGTTCGGACCCAGCAATTCGCTGAAGTCGCCGTTACGCATCGCCAGCGTGGGCACTTTGCCGGTTTGCGTTGGCGAGCGGCGATAACGCACATATTCCTGCCCCACCAGGAAGAACAGCTTCTGCCTCGATGTATTGAAGTGCCCCGGAATGTAGACCGGCCCGTTCAGATTCCATCCAAACTGGTTGTAACGGAAGGGTTCAGGGTGGCCAGAGATGGTCGGATCAGAAGTATTGTCGTTGCGCTTCCAGGTGTTCGCGTTGAAGAAGGAATTGCGCAGATACTCGTACGCCGCACCGTGGAAGACATTGGTCCCGCTCTTGGGAATCATGCGAACCTGGCCGCCGGACGTGCGTCCGTATTCGGGCTGGTAACCGGTGGTCAGAATCTGCACCTGCGACGTCGTATCTACGTCCGCCACGCCCACGCTGTTGTTGTTCGAACGCGTGCGCACCATCGGCGATCCGTCGAATGTCAGCAGGCTCTCCTGCGAGCGCGCGCCATTCACGTAGAGCGTGTTGTCCAGCGAAAAATTGAAAGACGACATCGGCGCATTGCGGATGACGCCCGGTTCCAGCTGCGACAGGTACAGCGGATTGCGCCCGTTGAGCTGAATCGATTGCACCTGCTGGGTCGTAACCAGCTGACCCACTGATGCCGACTCAGTCTGCAGCCGGTTCGCGTTCGCCTGCACGGTGACGGTCGTGGTGGCATTGCCGGACTTCAATGAAACGTCGGCGCGGGCGCCAATGCTGGGGTCCACGTGGATCGCTTGCTGCACCGCAGTCTGAAAACCCTGCGCTTCCACGCTGACGGTGTAGCTGCCAGAGGGCACATTCGTGACGGTATAAGCGCCAACGCTGTTCGTCGTGACCGTGCGCGTCTGATTCGTCGCGTCGTTTTTCACTGTCACTTGGGCATTGGGCACCACGGCGCCGCTTGGATCGGTGATGGTGCCGGAGATTGAGGAAGTATCGGACTGTGCCAGCGCGCACGTGCCGCCGACAACCAGAGGAACTGTGGGGATGAGTGCTGCGAACAGGAGAGCCCTGCTCACAGCGCGGAAGTTAAGCATGGGGGGAAGCCTCCGAGCTGCAAGTCTGTTGCGGGTGCGTTCCCTAGTCCGATTTGCAAAATCTGGGAACGCTACCACAGCTCCCCGTTTTAAGTGCTCGCGGTATGTACTGTCAAGTTAGCTGCGACAGCCCATGTTGATGAGAGCGCTATTATCCAAAATGGGCAACCCGTGATAAACAACACGCATCGCAAGAAGGCTTGTTTACCCAAGGCTTCGTTGGCTTTATCGGCATCGCCCGCGCCATTTGCATCTCTTTCGGCTACCCTATTTCGCTCCCGTCACTTTGCCCTCGGATGCGTGCGGTCATACACCTCTGCCACCTGCCGCACCGTTAGCTGCGTGTAACGTTGTGTAGTCGAGAGCCGCTCATGCCCCAGCAGCTCCTGAATGGCGCGCAGGTCGGCGCCCTCCTCCAGCATGTGCGTGCCGAAGGCATGGCGCAGGGTGTGCGGATGGGTCTCCGGAGCCATGCCATGCGCCAGTGCCACGCGCTTCACAATGCGGCCAACGGAACGTGTCGTCAGCCGCCCGCTCCCCTTCACGCGCGCACTCACCAACAGCGCATCCGTAGTTTTCTTTGCCGCCGTCAGCCGTGCCGTGCGCTCCGGCAGATAGGCGCGGATCGCCGCCGCTGCCGCATCGCCAAAGGGCACCAGCCGCTCCTTCGCGCCCTTGCCGCGCACCAGCAGCGTCTCAGCCGCCCAGCGGATGTGCTTCAGGTCCAGCCCTACCAGCTCCGCATTGCGAATGCCGCACCCGTACAGCAATTCGAAGATAACCGCATCGCGTGCCGGCCAGCCCGACGCGTCTTCATCCGCCGCATTGCCATCGAATGCCCCGTCGAGTGCTCTATTCATCTGCTCGATCGTTGGCACCCGCGGCAGATGCTTCGGCAGCTTCGGCGTCGCCACCAGCGCCGCAGGATTCTGCGGCACATGTCCCATCCGCGCCAGCCACTTGAACCACGAGCGCACTGCCGCCAGCGCCCGCGCCGCAGATGCCTTCGACAGCCCCCGCCCATACAGCTCCGCAAGGTATGCGCGGATGTGCAGATGCTCGACACGCCGGATGTCGCAGCTCTTGCCGAACTGCTCTGTCAAATACGCGATGAACTGCGCCAGCTCACGCTCGTACGCGCGCAATGTATGTGCCGACGCGCCGCGCTCGCTGCGCAGCATCGCGAGATAGCCTTCGCGCAATTGAGCCAGCGATTGGCTCATTCCGTGGCCCGCCGCGCCTTTGCTCGTGGATGATGCGCGCGATGCACCGCCTTCAGGCGATCGAGCGCCAGGTGTGTGTACACCTGCGTCGTCCCAATGTCGGCATGTCCCAGCAGCGTCTGCACGGTGCGCAGATCGGCGCCATGCCCCACCATGTGGGTGGCGCAGCTATGCCGCAGCATGTGCGGACTCGCCCGGCCACCGGAACTTTGCTTCACCAGATACCAGATCCATCCGCGCGTGAGTGTCCGTCCCTGCTGCGACAGAAATAAGCCACCGCTACGCTTACTTTTCTGCAGCATCGGACGTCCACGCTCCAGATATTCTGTCAAGGCCTCGACAGCAGCGCGGCCCAGCGGCACCACGCGCTCCTTGTCACCCTTGCCGCGCACCAGCACGCGACCGGCATCGAGTTGCAGGTCTTCCGACCGCAGCCCCGTCAGCTCCGAAACCCGCACCCCGCCTGCATACAGCAGCTCCAGAATCGCGCGATCCCGCAGTGCCACGGCATCGCCCGTCGCACCAGTTGCAGCTATGGTCGCCGCATCCAGCATCTCGGCCGTCTCGCTCTCCGCCAGCGCCTTCGGCAGCACCTTCCATGCCTTGGGCGACTCTATGTTCACCGTCGGATCGTGCCGGATGCGCTTGTCCAGCAGCAGCCACTTGTAAAAGCCGCGCAGACACGAAATCTTACGCGCGACCGAACGCGCTTCGATCTGGTGCCGATGCAGATGCTCAAGGAATCCAGCAACCTCCTGCTGCTGCGCCGTCTCGAGCACGGCATGCGTGCCCTCTAAGTATTCGGCAAACATCTCCAGATCGCGCGCGTACGCCTCGCAACTCAGCGGCCGCAGCCCCTTCTCCACCCGCAGGTAAAGCAGGTACTCGCGAATGAGCGCCATGTTGGAAGCAGCCGCCATGGCTCCATTATCGCGTTCTGTATGCGCTTATTTGGATGGATCGAAGACGTACGAACCAACTTCCGCACCTCGCCATCCCGACCACAGGCGAAGCGAGGCTGAGGAATCTGCGGTTTGCTCGCGGCAACAAATTAACGCGTGAGCGACAACGGAGCGAACCCGGCAACCCGCGCCACCGGCGCTTCCGCCCGGACGGCCAGTCCTCAGATCTTCTGCCGCTTCCAGCGCCCCTGCCGGAACAGCACCATGCTCGCCGCCACCATAAAAATCTCCGCCACCACCACGGAGAGAAACACGCCATTCTCCTTGAGCGGCGTGCGATGCGCCAGCCACCACGCCAGCGGCAGCTCCAGAATCCAGAAGCCCACCAAGTTCACAATCGTCGGCGTGATGGTGTCGCCCGCACCGTTGAAGGCCTGCATCATTACCATGCCGAAGGCATACGCGACATTGCCGCAACTGAAGATGCGCAGCGCATTGGCGGCGATGTGTGCCACCGCCGGATCGTTGGTGAAGACGTTCACAATAGGCCGCGCAAACAGGAAGAACACCACGCCCACCGAGCCGAGAAAGACCATGTTCCACAAGCCGGTACGCCACACCGAGCTCTCCGCGCGTTCCGGCTGTCCCGCGCCCAGGTTCTGACCCACCAGCGTTGCCGCCGCATTGCTCAGCCCCCACGACGGCAGCAGGATAAAAATGATGATCCGTATCCCGATGGTGTAACCAGCCAGCGCCGCCGCGCCGAAGATGCTCACAATGCGCACCAGGCCAATCCAGCTCGCCTGTGCAATCAGGAATTGCAGAATGCCCGTGGATGCCACGCGGAGCAGCCGGAACATCACCCCGAGGTTGAGCCGCATCTGCCGCACCCCGATGCGCATCCGCTCCGTACCCCGCGCCAGCCGGTAAAACTGGTACAGCACCCCAATGCTGCGGCCGGTAAACGTCGCCGCCGCTGCGCCCGTCACGCCCATGCGCGGGAACGGCCCCAGCCCGAAGATCAGGCATGGATCGAGCGCCAGGTTGATGATGTTCGATACCCACAAGAGGCGCATCGCCACCGCGGCATCTCCGGCGCCGCGAAAGATCGCATTATTCAGAAACAGCAGCAGCAGCACGCCGCCGCCGCCCAGCGCAATCCGCGTATAGCCCGATCCTGTAGCGACAATCGACGGTGTGCCGCCAGCAAGCCGCAGCAGCTGCGGAGCATACAGTGTGCATGGAATCGCGATCAGCACGGAAACTACAAGCGACAGCAGGATGCCCTGCATTGCCCCGACGGCTGCTCCCTCCGGGTCCTTCTCGCCGATGCGCCGCGCTACCATCGCGGTCGTCGCCATCCCCAGCCCCAGGCCAACGGCGATGATCAGCGTCAGCATCGACTCCGTCAGCCCCACGGTCGCGATCGCATCCGGTCCCAGCCGCCCCACC
>JBJMGC010000164.1:0-8396 GCA_045808105.1 Acidobacteriaceae bacterium
AAAGGGCGCGGTGATGTGCGGATAGGGGATGCCGATTTTGGCGAAGCGGCCGACGCCAAGCGCCGCAGGGAAGAGGAACTTCTGTATGCCTTCGGTGAGAAATACCCAGCCGACGAGGAGGCGCAGCAGTAGCTGCGCCCATGCATGACTGACAGGAATGTCATCGCGTGGAGTCATCATTGTGGTATCTCTGACGGCGTTCCAATGGGATCATGCTAGTCCGCGTCTTGCGCAGACGTATCCGCTGTTATTTCGTGGTTCGGTGGAAGAGGAGAGAATTCGCCTGCGCCACCGGCGTGAGCAGGACCTCCGAGATGTTGACGTGCGCGGGCCGCGTGACGGCGTACAGGATCGCGTCCGCTACGTCCTCGGGCGCTAGCGGCGTGATGTTCTCATAGACTTTGGCCGCGCGCGATTTGTCGCCGCGGAAGCGGACTTCACTGAACTCTGTTTCGACCATGCCGGGATCGACGGTGGTGACACGCAGCGGCGTGCCGAGCAGGTCTTCGCGTAAGCCTTCAGTGATCGAGCGCTCTGCGGCCTTGGTGGCGCAGTAGACCGCGCCGTTGGGGTAGGTCATGCGGCCGGCAGTGGAGCCGAGATTGACGATGTGTCCGCGGCCGCGCGTCACCATGCCCGGCACCAAGGCGCGTGTGACGTACAGCAGGCCCTTCACGTTGGTGTCGATCATCTCCTCCCAGTCCTGGCGCTTGCCTTCGTAGACCTTGTCCAGACCGCGGCTGAGCCCGGCATTGTTGATGAGGATGTCGATGGCCTGCCATTCCTGTGGCAAAGCAGCAATGGCGCGTTCGACGGCTGCATGGTCCGTCACGTCAAGCTGAAGAGTGTGGACACCGGCGGCGCCGGTCAGCGTCTTTCGTTCTGCTTCGAGGCGATCCTGACGGCGTGCCGCGAGAATCAGGCGCGCGCCTTGTGCAGCGAATGCACGCGCGGTGGCAAGGCCGATGCCGGAGCTGGCGCCGGTGATGAGTGCGATCTTCTGTGCGAGCGTCTGGCTTCCTGTTTCCGGGGACATGCGAGCGTCAATCCTTTTCTGTGGGCAATGGAGCGTCCGACTGAGCAATGCGGTATTGTCCTACGGCCCAGTCCTCGCCGGCGAATCCGGCCTCCTTCGCGCGGTCGAGGACATCGGCGAAGTAGTCGGCGAGCCGCATACGAACACCAGCCGCAGCGGCGGCTTCGCGCGCGAGGCGATTGTCTTTGATGCCGAGGGAGACGGTGGCGCCGGGATGCGGCGGCGGGTTGAGGATGGTCTTGCCGTAGTTCTCGTAAAGCTGCGATTGAAACAGCGCGCTGTTGATGGCCTGGTGAAAGAGCGCGGGATCGATGCCCTGCGATTCGGCGAAGACGAAAGCCTCGCCGAGCGTCTGGTTCATCGAGGTGATCATGAAGTTGCCGCCCAGCTTGAGCGCGTGCGCCTGCCACGGCTCCCGCGAGACCACGGTGATGCCGCGGCTGATGGATTCCAGCAGTGGCCGGATTTGCGCGAACGCCTCGTCCGCGCCCGAGGTGACGATCCAGAGCTTGCCTGCTTCGGCGATCGCCGGGCGGCCGAAGACGGGCGCTCCGACGTGGTGCTGGCCGCGCTCCTGGTGTGCGGCGGTGATGCGACGCGCGAGCGCGACGCTGATGGTGGAGAGCGTGACGTGAATGGCGCCTGATGGCAGAGCGTCTATGAATCCAGCGCCTCCGGCACTCCTCTGTTCATCGCCGAAGAGGACGGATTCGTTCGCGGCGTCGTCAGTGAGCATGGTGAAGACGATTGACGCATTTGCGACGGCATCTTGCGGGGATGCGGCGATCTTGGCGTTGCCGCTCTCGAGGGCTTCTGCTTTGTGGCGATCGCGATTCCAGAGCGTGACGTTCTGGCCGTGCTGAAGAAGGAGACGCGCGATGGGCGCACCCATCTGGCCGAGGCCGAGGAAAGCTAGGTTGGCGGTAGGCACAAGAACTCCTGCGAAGATTTGCTGTTCAGTTGCTTCGATGAAGGAAAGCGCGGAAAAGAAACAGGCTGCCGGATTCGGGCAGCCTGAGTCAGTTGTGCATGCGATCTAGCCCTGTGGGCCCGGCGGACTGCTGACGCCGCTGGGATTTGCAGGCGCCGGCGGTGGCGGTGGTTGCGAAGGATACGCCGGCTGCTGCGGCGGTGGGGATGGCGGAACACCTGCTGCAGGTGCGGGTGTCTGTCCCGGCGCGGCCTGATTGGGGATGCCGATGGATGGTCCGGAGACAACCATTTCGACGCGGCGGTTTTGCTTGCGGCCTTCGGCGGTGCTGTTGCCCGCCACCGGATTGCTCATCCCGTAGCCAACCGCGCTCACATTCTGCGGCGAAATACCCTGCGTGATCAGGAAACTCTGCACGGTGCTCGCGCGCTGCTCCGAGAGCTTTTGGTTGTACTGCTCACCGCCGACGTTATCGGTGTAGCCCTCGACCTGGACCTTGAGATCGGGATGGGCCAGGAAGATGCCCGAGATGCGCGCCAGCTTCAGCTGCGTGTCCTGCTTCAGATCATAGCGGCCGGTCGCGAAGAGAACGTCGGAGAGGTTGACGACCAGACCACGTGGGGTCTCCCGGGTCTGGAGAATGGAATTAAGCTGCTGGCGAAGCTGCTCGCGCAGTTGTGCCTCGCGGGCGCGCGCCGCGGCTGCCTGTTGCTCGGCAGTTTGCTGCGCAGCCTGCGCGCGCTGTGCGTCGGCCTCGGCTTGTGCGCGCTGCTGCGCTTCGCGCTGGGCTTGTAACTGCGCTTGCTGCTCGGCAAGCTGCGACTGCTGTGCCTCAAGGCGCGACTTCTCCGCAGCAGCGTTAGCCGCGTCCTGCCGCGCTTTCTGGTCGGCCTGTTCGGCGGCGCGCTGCTCTGCCTGGATCTTGCGTAATGTCACCAGGCGAGAGTCTTCGGCGGTCTGCACGGCGGCGCGGGCGAAGGTTATTTCCTGCTTGCGATTGCGCTTGCGCTGATCCAGATCCTGCGCGTTGGAGAGCTGCTCTTTCGCACGGGCGAGGATGTCGGGCGCGTACTGGTTTGCGCCCGCGGCTTCCGCAATCTGCACGGCGTTGATGGCCTCGTAGAGCTCGAGAGGAGACTTGTTGTTGCGCGTGATCGGATTGAGCACCTTGCCGCCATTCGTCTTGGTATAAATGCCGCGCGGCAACAGGCTGTAGTGCGCATCGATCGGCGTAACGATGCCGGCAGTCTTGTCATGCAGCACCACATTCTGCATGACCACGACATCCGATGGCATGGTGACCGCGAAGTATGGCTCGGCCGTGACGATGAGGCCGAAAGCCTGCATGTTCGTCGTCACGCGGATATAGGCCTTCTTGCCGTCGGGCAGAATTTCCCCCAGGCTGCTGGGGCGGCCATCCGGAGTGATGGCCCAAAGCACGTAAGTCAGGTATTCCGGGCCGAAGGTGTTGGCAGGCGGCAGGTCTTCAAAATGCGCATCGATGGTGGCGTTTCCTTTGCCATTGTCGACCGTCGCCCTGCCCTTCGCGCGCGGAAGAAGGCTGGTGCCTTCAAAGCCGATCCGGGTGCTGCCGGTGCGATTGAAGTAGTTAATGGCGGGAATATTGCGGCCAATGACCTGCACGCGGTAGAGCGGCTCGCCGTTGCGCATCTCCTGCGTAGGCGGTGGCGTCTGCCGCATCACCGGGCTGACGTCCTGTGCGAGCGAGGGAAGGGCGAAAGCACAAGCGAGAGCTACGGCAGTGAGGGCTGTCTTCATCATTGAGACTCCTTCGGAAATTCGCAGCTGGAGAATACCTTCCAGACTGTTGCAACAGGGCCGTCCCAGAGTAGAGCCGGAACGCGCGCGGCACCAGGCTGTTCTGTGCCTTCGCCGCTGGAAGATTGCATGTAAAGAATGGATGCCGGGGCGGCAAAAATGGCTGTGGCGGCCGGGAGGGCCGCCACGGTACATCCACGGTTGCATGAAGCTCAGGCCTGCGGCATGACGAGCTGATGGGCAATGGCGAAGAGCGCCAGCTCGAGCCGGGTGGAGACGCCGGTCTTGTCGAATATGTTCGACAGGTGGCGCTTTACCGTCTCCTCGCTGATGGCGAATTGCTTGGCGATATCGCGATTGGAGCAGCCCTCCACGATGCAGCCGACCACTTCGAGCTCGCGCGGGGTCAGGCCGTAAGTCTTGCGCTCCGGGACGGCAGCCTTCTGCATCAGCTCGTGCAGCGCGCCTACCAGGTTCACGACACGCTGGCCATTGATCCAGTAATCGCCCTGCATGACGGCGTCGATCGCGTTGGTGAGCTGATCGATGAGCGCGTCCTTGGTAACGATGCCGCGCGCTCCGATCTGCAGCGCTTCGATGATCTGCTGGGTGGAGATGGTGGCCGTCAGCAGCAGGATCTTGACGCGGGGTGAGCCGCTCATGATGGCCCGCATCGCTTCCAGGCCGGGCATGCGTGGCATGGACAGATCGAGCAGCAGGATGTCGGGCAGCAATTCGAGCGTCTGGGTGATGGCCTCGTCTCCGTCTGAGGCCTCGCCTACGACATCGAAGTGGCCCTCGGCCCGGAGCATATTGCGCACGCCGATACGCACGACCGGATGGTCGTCGGCGAGCAGGATACGGATGCTGCTGTTGCGATGCTCGACTGCGGGTATTGTTGGGCTCATCGGGCCTCCCCAGAAGCTGCGCTATTCGTCACTGCGCTCTTGATCATACTTTGCTCCACATCATCACAGGCGCTACGTAATTGGTGAAATAGTCTTCTATGATCCTGGCGAGGAAGCTGTCCCGCCTCGAGCCCGGCAGCAATGGAGGCGATAGCGGGAACACCGACCATGGCTGCGGCTCCTTTTAACCCATGTGCGCAGCGGCGCAGCGAGTCCTCATCGCCGGATGCGGAGTAGGTCTCAAGCTCACTGATGCGCTGCCGGGTATCGGCAACGTAGACGGTATAAAGCTCGCGAATCGCGCTCGGCGGCATGATGGCCTGCAGCTTGGTGACGGTCGAGGAATCGAGAGAAGGCGGCAGCTGAGCGGAGGATCTGGGTGACCGTCCGGCAACGGCAGCCCGCAAGAGATCGGGATCGACCGGCTTGGCAACGTAATCGTCGAACATCGCCAGTTCGTCCGCAGGAAGCGGTGAAGCGCTCATCGCAATGACTCGGGGACGGGGCTTGGGCAGCGACTTCACGTAACGAGCCACATCGGTGCCGCTGATTCCCGGCATCTGGTGATCGACCAGCACGATATCGGGCAATGGTGACAGTGACTGGAGCATTTCGAGCGCCTCATGGCCGCCTTGCGCGCGCGCGACCTCCATGTCCTTGGTCCCCAGCAGCAGGACGACCAACTCCAGCACGATGCCGTCGTCATCGACGAGCAGGACGCGCCGCGCCCTCGCCTCGGTATGTGTCTCGATAGTCAGTGTTTTCGGACCTGAATCTTTCGCAACTCCTGGCGTCGGCCGGGAGAACCGTGCCTACACGGGCATAGTACGCGAAGGTCTTTGCGGTTGCATCTATTGTTGTGCAACGGTACCGGACAAGGAACTCACCGGCCATCTCTATTGTTCCACATTGGCTCGCGCGAGACGAGGAGCGCATGTGCGAAGGATATCGGCCCCTATGCGCCTGTTCCATAGAAGGAAGCGAGAGCTGGATGACACCTATTCTGTTTGTCCGGGTGGCAGCGGTTGCGTAGAGTGAGAGCGACATGAGCGAGAGCCCGGAGAGGACACCTGCTGAGGAACGCGCGCTGCGCCTGGAGGCCCAGCTATCCGCCGTGACGGCGCGGGTCTTTCAGCTGGAGCGGGAGGTGGCCGCGCTGCGTGGAGTGTCCCCGCCGGCGGGTCCGCAATCGGCAGTGCGGATGTCTCCAGTACAGGAGCCGCCAGTAGAAGCCGCGACTGTCGCGGTATCGGCTGCGGGACAGGAGACAGCGGAAACGCCCGCTGGATTCCGCGGCGACGCTGCCGCTGCGACAGCTTTTGACCCATCGCAGGCCGTACGGGCTGGAACGACCGCTGGCGGGCCCCGACTGCAGCGCGAGGAGCGCTCCCTGGAAAGCCGCGTGGGCTCGCAATGGTTCAACCGCATCGGCATTATCGCGCTGCTGATCGGCGTGGCGTGGTTCCTTAAATTTGCGTTCGACAATCACTGGGTCGGTCCTGCGGGTCGCGTATTGATCGGCTTACTGAGCGGGGCAGCGTTGATCGCCTGGTCGGAGCGATTTCGCGCCAAGGGCTACGCTGCATTCTCCTATTCGCTCAAAGCGGTGGGCAGTGGAGTGCTGTATCTGTCGCTGTGGGCGGCCTTTTCGCTATACCACCTGATCTCGCCCGGCGTGGCCTTTGCCGGGATGGTGCTGGTGACGGCGTTCAATGCATTCATCGCGTGGCGTCAGAGCGCGGAGCTGCTGGCGGTGTACGCGATCGTGGGGGCGTTTTCGACGCCGCTCCTGCTCTCGACCGGCCGCAACGAGGAGGTCTTCCTTTTCAGCTACCTGCTGATGATGAATGCGGCCACCATGGCGTTGCTGGTGCTGAAGGGCTGGAACCGGCTGCTGGTGCTGTCATTCCTGGGAACAGTGGCGTTTTACTGGGGGTGGTACTGGCAGTTCTATCAGTCCACTGCATTCGTCACAACGACGGTCTTTCTCTCGTTTTTTGTGCTGCTGTTTGCCGCGGCGACTATTCTGGCGCGGCAAAAGCGTGTACACGCAGAGCAGGACGACGCGGCACGCGCGCTGATAAGCATGGCGAACGCGGCCTTCGGCTTCCTGGGTTTCTATGCCATGCTCTCGCAGAACGGGAGCGGACGGAACACCGCGCTGGCCTGGTGTTCCGTCGGATTTGGCGCGTTCTACCTTGCTGTGCGCAAGTGGATGGAGCGCACGCCGATTGCGGGATCGCGGCTGGCATCACTTTCTGATGTGCAGCTATCGATTGCGATTGTCTTCCTCACACTGGCCGTGCCGCTGGCGGTACACGGACACTGGGTGACCGTGGGCTGGATGGCAGAGGGCGCGGTGCTGGTGTGGGTGGCGACCCGGCTGCGCACCAGACTAATGCAGGTGCTGGCCGCCGGGGCTCTCACGCTTGGTCTCATATCGCTGGCCATGGACGCGACCATCGGACAGAGCCGCGTGCTGTGGAACACGCGCCTGCTGAGCTTTGTTGTTTCCATTGCAGCGATGGTGGTCGCAACCGCGTTGGCACGCGGCGAGGCGAAGCGCGATGGGGCGCCGGCAACCGGAAGCTGGGGGCTGCTCGCGCAGGCCGGCTCGGTGATCGCACATGCCCTGGTCATCATCGCCGTGCTGCTGGAGATCCATACCTACTGGTGGTCAGGTCCGCCGCCGGCTCCCAACATGTCGGACCTGCGGACACCCGGTTCGCTGCTGAGCAGTGCCATCTGGATGATGGCGGCAAGCGGAGCGATCGTGTGGGCGGGCCGCGCCAAGGCTAGCGTTATGAGATTCACCGCGCAACATGCGATGACTCAACGGGTCGAAGCCCTTTGCTGGGCGGCGGCTGGTTTGATCACGCTCTTCATCGGGATGCTCTATCCGCAGCAGCAGGTCATTTGGAACCTGCGCTTCGCAGCCTTTGCTGTTGCTGTTGCGGCCATGGTGTGGGCCGCGCGAGAACTGGACAAGGAGAATATTGGTCTGGGCGCGCAGCTTCATATCAGCGCGAGCGTGCTGGCGACTGTGCTTGCATTGACCGCGATTTGTTTTGAGATTTCGACATTCTGGTCCACGCGTCCGCTGGTAGCTGCTCCCGGTTCCGTCCTGTATGGATCGGAATTGGCCGCCCGGCAAATGGCGGAGCGATTCAGCTACTCGGCGTGGTTCCTGCTGGCCGGGGCAGCATTGCTGGCCGTGGGATTCCGGCGCCGCTCCGCCCTGCTGCGCTGGCAAGGATTAGTGCTGCTGGCAGTGACGATATTCAAGGTGTTTCTGCTCGATACCAGCACGTTGAGCCAGGGCTACCGGATCATCAGCTTTCTTGCGCTCGGTGGGCTGCTCCTCGGGGTTAGCTTTGCTTATCAGCGAGACTGGCTGCACCTGCGTGCCGCCGCCGCGTCCAACGGCGGAGAGGCGAAGTGATCTCGCGCCCAGGCCTGATCGCGCTGGCGCTCGCCGCCACGCCAGCTTTCCACTACGAACGGCCAGTGCAGCCGAGTGAGAGTCGAGCGCCTGAGACATGTGCCGTCCTGCCTCTGGACCTGCTGGAACATGCGGCGCCGATGCTTCAGGATCTGCGCGTGATCGCAGGCGATCGAGAAATCGCCTATCAGGTGCGCACCTCGAGCGATGCTGCCGAGCAGGTGGCGCGGCCGGAACAAATTCTCAACCTGGGCGAGCGGAACGGCGCCATCAGCTTCGACGTGGAGATGACCGAGCCGC
>JBJMGC010000165.1:0-18283 GCA_045808105.1 Acidobacteriaceae bacterium
AGGATTGATCTGCGTAACTTGTCCGGTCACATCGAATTCGGCGCATTTCTCGACCAGCACCTTCGCCTCTTCGCGCAGTTCGTCCTCACGGATGATCTGCTGATCCTCCGAGCGGTGCAGCAGAGTGCTGGGCGGCAGCCGGTATCCGGAGACGGCGCGCGGCGTGAGCGTCACCGGGTGCGCATCGGCATCCGCGCGCTCGCCGATAGAGATGCTGCCGGCGTGGCGCTTCTCCTCAGGTTCTTCCGCATCCTCTTCCCAGCGGGCCCGGTCTTCGCGAGGTCGATCCAGAGCGCTGGTTCGCGACTGCGCTGGCGGCTCCGGCTCCGGATCGCGCACGGTGGCGCGGGGAATCTGGGTCCACAGCGACGGCGCAGGCTCCGGCTCCTCGAGATAGGCGGCGTCTTCCGGCGACGCGGGAGATTCCATTTCCGCAAATGAGGCACGCCGCGCGGACGGCATGTCCTCATCGTCCTGGCGTTGCGGACGGTGTAGAACGCGGCTCAACCAACTGGTCTGTGGCACGGGCGAAGGCGCATCCCGCCTGGTGGCTACGGCGCCGGCCTTGCGCTGAGCGGTGACCTTCTGCTGCGCGCGGATGGTTCGGTCCGCGGCGCGGGCAGCCCGCTTCTTGGCACGGCGAAGCTTCCAGTTCTGCCATCGGTCTCGCCAGGCGTAGACGAAGGCGAAGCGCACGGCTAACCACTGGCGCAGGTTGCCGAATGAAAATGCCGTCGAGAGCAGGACCGCGATCAGCAGCAGGGTCGCGACCAACACGCAGGTGCCGGGGTAATTGAGCACAGCGGTCATGCCGTCGACCAGCAAACGGCCGAGCACGCCCTCTACGGGGATGGCACCGAGCCAGTGCATGTGGCCGGGCAGCAGACCGAAGACAGCGGGCGTGATGAACAGGAAGAGCGCGAAGCCGGCGACTTTCGAGCGGGGCGCGCCGATGGCCCGCGAGCGGATCCAGCTGATGCCGAAAAGGCCGAGCATCAGGGGCACGCAGAAGGCGGCGAAGCCTTCGAACTGGAAGAGCAGATCGCTGAGCGTGGCGCCAAATATGCCTGCCCAGTTATGCGCAACGTCGCTCCCCACCGTGTTGAACGAGGGATCGGTGGGCCGGTAGGAGACCAGAGAGAGGAGCAGGAGGCCGGCGGTGGCGATGAGCGAGACCCCAACCAGCTCGTTGAGCCTGCGATTGCCGGTGGGCGTCAGCGCGATCTTGAATGGCTTCATAGCTTTCCGAAGGGAACGCGAAGCAGCGACCGCCCATTATGCCAATGAGCAGGGAGCCGACACGCCAGAGCCATTCCATTGTCGCAAAGCGGAAGGCGTGTGATCGAGAGAAAGCAAATCAAAGGAATCGACCTCGCCAAGGGAACTTGCCCGGGCGATTGGGCCTCTGGCGCGTCCAGCTGGGCTCGGCTGCCTTTGGTCATTTGGTCCGGCGGTCCGGTTCTCGCGAGCAGAGTACGGGGAATTCCTGAGGGCTCAGACCAGGTCGAGCTCCCAGGTCTGCGCGATGAGGTCCTTGCCGAAGCTGTGGTGGGGTTCCTCGTGGACGAGCCGAAAGCCCGCGCTCTGGTAAATGCGATGCGCTGCGGTGAGGATGCTCTGCGTCCAGAGCGTGATCTTCTGGTAGCCGGCCTCGCGGGCGAAGCGGATGCACTCCGCCACAAGCGCGTGTCCGAGCCCCATACCGCGCGCCGCGGGCTCGACCAGCAGGAGGCGGAGCTTGGCGACTCCCGGGCGCTCCGGATGCTTCACCAGGAAGATGTGGCCCAGGCTTTCGCCTTCGCGCTCCGCGAGCCAGCAGCGCTCGCAGGCTGGATCGAAGTGATCGATGAAGTCGGCGACCACGCGCGCGGCCAATGCCTCGAAGCGTTCATCCCAGCCGTACTCCTGCGCGTAAATGGCTCCCTCACGGTGCACCACCCAGCCCATATCTCCCGGGCGATGCTGGCGCAGGGTGAAGCGGGCGGGGGAATCCTGCCGAGCCGGAGTTTTGCCCGTGAGTACTTCTTCGATTGCGCCCATCGATTGGATCAGGTTCCGCCGCAACGGCGGCGCGAAGGAATCCAGAAGGTTACGGGCCTGCTGGTCTGCGCGGGCACTGAGATCGCGAAAGGCGGCGCGGCCTTTCGCAGTCAGCGTGAGGTGTGTCTGGCGGCCGTCCTCCGGAGAGGATGCACGCTTCAAAAGGCCCCCCTCGTTGAACTTGCCTAGAATCCGGCTGAGGTATCCGGCATCCATGCCAAGCTCTTGCGCGATCTCTCTGGCGAGCGGCTGCGTGCGGATGGCCAACTCGTAGAGCACGCGGGCCTCACTCAGGGAATACGGACTCTCGAGCAGGCCCTCCTGCAGGGTGCCGATAAAACGCGTGTACAGGCGGTTGAACCGGCGGAACGCAGCGGTCTGCTCCTCGGGGTGGGATTTTGTTTGTAGGCCATCCTGCATGCATGCAATCTGGCGCATATAGTTGACAAAGTCAAGTATATCGTTAGCGCAAAATTGATCCCATCGAGGCGATCTTCAGAAATTTCTGACAAAAGTCTTGCACTTTTAGACCGCATTTCATGAAAGGCTGGACTTCGTCACAAATTGGGTGGTGCAGCTCTGCGCAGCAGTCTTGATCAAGGCAGAACGTATGCGGAACGGACCCGGTGTCTGGGCCAAGGGCGCGTGGTTGCCTGCCGTGCCGTGCTGATCCTCACCGCGTTGCTCATTGTGGTGATGCCTCTCACTGAGCACCTCTACGGATGGGACAAGTTCCTGCAGGGCGGTCCCGATGTCGAATTCGGCATCCTCTGCCTGCTGCTGTTTGCCGGGCTTGTTCTGCTGATGGCGCATCGCGCGGTGACTTCGCCACTTCTGGTATTACTGGCACACCGCGTCATCGCCCTCCCGTGGCGATGCCTGAGACTATCCGGCCTAGCCTCGGTCTTCGTCCTTCAGGCACAGGAAATTCCACCCGACTTCTCGGCCTTCCCCGGAACTCCGCTCCGCATCTGATTCATTCGCCGCTTCCGTGGTCTCTGCTTCCCTGGAGCGCCAGGGTGCCCCCCGTGGCCGCTTTTCGCGGTGACGCTCAGGGTGTGGCAAAGGTAAAAAGTACAGTCGTAGTGGCATGAGAGAAGGTTGAAGTCTATGCGGGTTCATCTGGTAAATCCGAGCGATAACTCTTTTGGCACGGCGGTGATTACACCGCGATGGTTGTTTGTGCTGGCGGCGGCTACCCCAAAGATCGTGGGCGATCCCGTGCTGGTGGACGAGTCGCTGGAGCAAATTGAACCGGAGAGCATTGCGGCGGGGGACATTGTGGGCATCAGCGTCCACACCGGAAACGCGCTGCGCGGGTATGAGGTGGGACGCATGGCGCGGTCGCGCGGCGCCTGGGTAGTCTACGGCGGCATCCACGCGACATTATTTCCAGAGGAGCCATTCGAGCGGGGCGAAGCGCATTGCGTCGTGAAGGGCGATGGCGATCTTGCCTGGGGCAAGGCCGTGCTGGATATCATGCGAGGCACGCCGGAGAAGATGTATGACGGCGGTCGTATCGGGGGCTCGGAGTTTCTGGCGGCGCGCTGGGACCTGATTCCCAAAGATAAGTACATGTGGGCTTCCGTACAGACACTGCGCGGGTGCCCGAAGCATTGCTCGTTCTGCAGCGTATGGCGCACGGATGGACAACAGCCGCGGCAGAGACGCTATCAGAACGTGGTGGACGAGATCGTCGCACTGCGCAGGCTGGGATTCCGCTTCATCGCACTGGCGGACGACAACTTCTATCCAGTCACCCTAACCGATCTACGCCTGGCGCGGGAGCAGAACAACCAGTCGAAGCTGGATGAGTTGACCCGCATTCGTGCTGAACGCTTCCGGCTGATGGAGGAACTGGCCAAGCTGCCCAGAGACATGGTGTTCTTCACCCAGATCACCATGGAGGCGGCCGAGGATGGCGAGTACCTCGATGCTATGCACAAAGCTAATATCAAGGGCGCACTGGTTGGCGTGGAAGCGGTGACGCCGGAGGGGCTGAAGGCGGTGTTCAAGGACTGGAACTGCTCTGGCGAAGGACTGGCCCGGCAGTTGCAGACCTTCAAGCAACACGGTGTTCATGTGCTTGGGTCCTTTATCTTTGGGCTGCCGACAGACAAGCCTGCGACCTTCGATGCCACAGCCGAGATGGCCATGAAGGCGGGCATCACCTTTGCGCAGTTCGTGATGATGACACCTTTTCCCGGCACTGTGGACTTCAATCGATGGGAGAAGGAGCAAGCGATATCGCCCACGCTGGTGGATGGGGTGCCGATCACGCGTTATTGGCTCATTCCGATAGCAGTGCGCCCGAAGATGTTTACGCCGCACCCTTCGATGAGCTCGGATGAGATTCGCGAACGGACGCAGCGAGTATGGGACAGGTTCTATACCTTTCCTGCGATCTGGGAGCGCTCCGCCTGTACACCCACGCTCAGGGCGCGGGTAGCCTTCGTGTTCCTGTCGAAGCTCTACCGGCAGATGTACGCGGGCACCGGCATCTCGACCGACAGCGCACGGCGTAAGAAGGCCAGGACAACCGCGCGGTGGATGGCGAAGCAGTGCCGCAAGCTCTTTCAGGCGAAGGCAATGCCGGAACTGACCTCGCCTACATGGGAGCCGAGCTTCGCGGGTGTTGGCATGGAGGGTGGCGCTGCGCCATTCAACATTGTGCAGTAGAGTGCATGCACAATGGTTAAACCGCAGGTCTTCTCGTGCCTCGAAAAAGGGTGCGGTTAATTTCCCATGAAGTGTCTGCCCAGTGTGAAGAGCAATGCGGCCAGCACGATGCGATAGACGGCAAAGATCACGAATCCGTGACGGCGTACCCACATCAGAAACCACTCCACCACCAGCAACGCGATAAAGAACGAAACGGCGAAGCCGATGAAGAGCACGATCCAGCCGTGGCCGGTCATCACCAGCGGCGCAATGGCTTCCGCTACATCCGTGTGTTTGGGGTGCAGTGTGCGGAGCAGATCGTAGCCGGTGGCCGCAATCATGGTTGGGATGGACACGAGGAAGCTGAACTCGAGCGCGGCGGAGCGCGTCATCCGGACGAGCTGGCCTGCGGCGATGGTCGACATGGAACGCGAAGTGCCAGGAAAGACAGCGGACGTCACCTGGCAAAGACCAATCCAAATCGACTGACCGAGAGTCATATGTTCGACGTCTTCGGTGACTGATGTCTGGCGCACGCTCCAGGCGTCCACCACCCACATAATGATTCCGCCTACCAGCAGCGAGGTCGCCATGAGCCGCAGGCTCTCCAGGTGCTTGCCGATGATTTTGGTGAGCAGGAAGGCCGGAATCGCGGTGCAGACGAAGGCAATGAGGGTGAGCGAGAGTGGATGATTCAGGGCGGTGCGGTCACCGCTCTCGCCTTTCGGGAAGGTGCGGACGAATTCAAGGATGCGGCCGATGAAGAGGAAGAGGAGCGCGACGATGGCGCCGAGCTGAATGACGATGGTGTACATCTTCCAGTACGGATCGGCGAGATTGATGTGGAGCAGCGCCTCCGCAATCCGCAAGTGCGCGGTCGAGCTGACGGGCAGAAACTCCGTTAGGCCCTCGACAATGCCGAGGAGGACCGAGACGATGTAATCGTTCACGCACTTCCTTGGGCGCGTTCAGGTGAGCTCAATCAATCGCGCTCCGCGCCATAGATGGGGATGGACTGCTCCATTTGGTATATCAGAGTGGCGGCACGCGCCGAGTAGTCACTCTGCGGGTACTTCTGTTGCAGGTGCGCTGCGACAGCCTTCGCATGATCGCGATCTTCGGCGGCTTTTTTGTCATTGTTGTCGCCGGCGTAGATGTCACCCGCCGCGGCGTAGCGATAGACAGTTTCGAAGAGCGCTTCGGGAGCTTTGGGCGAGTTGGAGTGCTCGTCGGCGTATTTCTGAAACAACTCTGCTTCCTTCTCCGGGCACTTTGTGGAGCCTTGCCAGTCGCCGCATACTTTGTTGTCCAGCATGTCGTACGCAGCCAAGTCGGCGTACTTCGAGCCGGGGAAGCGCTTGATGATTTTTTTCATCTCGCTGTCATCAATCTGCTGGCGTAGCCAGGACTCTTTCTCGTGCGCCGATGGGCGCGAGTACACGTCCGCCTTTTCCAGTTGCCAGCGGATGTCTGCAGCACGCCATGCAGCCTCGCCGGCATGCGGTCCCTGCGGAAAGATCTGAGCATCGCGCGCGTAGAGCAGCCGGGCGGCCTGCGCCATGGCGCGTGAGCCGTGCGCGTCGCTGGCCCTGGTTTCCTGGCCGGCAGCTGCCCCGAAGAGGATGTTGTCGGCGTTCGGCGTGACGGCGGAAACGATGCCCTTGCCCTGGATCCAGCCGGAGATGGGCGGCGAGGCGGAGTCGCCACCGAAAACCGGCGTGTCTGCAGACTGGTTCTGTTGGACATCGGTGTTGGCAAAGACGCGCAGCCACGGGCCATTCTGTTCGACGATCACCATCTCGCGTCCCGGTGTGATCGAATCCAGTTTTTGCGAGCTGGTGTCTGCCTGGACGAAGACCGGCGTGTTGCGCAAGACAGTGGCGATGGGGCCGGAGGGAGGCTTCTCCGCAACAGCAGAGATCGCGAATGCAAGGCTGGTGCAGAAGAGAACTGGCAGGGCGCGTGGAACTTTGGAACGAGGAGGCTTCACGTGCTCAGCATAACGCCGAAGGCCTCCTTATGCGGTCCCGAGTACCCGCAACAGCGTGGCGGGCTCCGCGTTGCCGCCGCTGATGATGGCGACAGCCGTGCGATGCGGCGGCAGTTCATCTTTATGAAACAGCAGCGCCGCGGTGGCGACGGCGCCGCTGGGCTCGGATATCAGGCGAGCATCCCATGCGATATGGCGCATCGCCCGTTCGATCTCGTGCTCGGTCACGGTAACAACGCGTTCGACGTAACGCTGGATATGCGCGAAGGTTAGACTGCCGAGGCTCTGGGTTCGCAGGCCATCGGCCAGTGTGCGGGTCGTCTGTTCGACGGTGTACTCGATAATCCTGCCTTGGCGCAGGCTGGCCGCCGCATCGCCGGCTAACTCCGGCTCGACGCCGACGACGTGACACTCCGGACGCTGCTGACGGATCGCCGCTGCCACCCCGCTGAGGAGCCCGCCGCCGCCGACAGGCGCGAGCACCAGATCGATTTCAGGACAGTCGGCCAGTATCTCCAGACCGCAGGTACCCTGGCCGGCGATGATCGCCGGATCATCAAAGGGCGGGATGATGGTGTAGCCGTGCTCGGTGGCGAGCAATTCGGCGCGCTCGCGGCGTTCGGAGCTGGCCGGGCCCACATCGACGATCCGGGCACCTAGCGCGGTAGTCGCCTGGCGCTTGATCTCGGGCGCGTTCCGAGGCATCACGATGACCGCGGGAATACCGAAGGCGCGCGCGGCATAGGCCACGCCTTGCCCGTGATTGCCGCTGGAATACGCGATGACGCCGCGGCGGCGCTCGGCCTCGCTGAACTGCGCGACGGCGTTGTAGGCTCCACGCAGCTTGAAGCTGCCGATGGGCTGCAGGCTCTCCGGCTTCAGATACGCTGCCGCGTCTGTGATCGAGGTCAAACGGACCAGCGGCGTGTGCAGTACCGCTCCGCGCAGGCGTTCGCGCGCTTCGGCAAACTGCGTGGCGGTGACAAGCTCGGCGGCAACCTCAGTATTCATATCTCCAGAATAATTGGCATGATGAAGGGGCGGCTTGAGGTCTGCCTTTGGATGTAGCGCTTCAGGTCGACACGGATCTTCTCCTTGATCAGCACCTGGTCCGCGCGCTCTTCCGCATTCGAATCTACGAGTGTCTTGCCGACAATCGCTTTGGCCTGCTCGCCCAGTTCAAGATCGCCCGCGACGAAGCCGCGCGTCACAAACTCCGGCACGCCTTCCACCTGCCCGGTGAGTTTGTTGATGGTGATGATCGCAATCACCAAGCCGTCTTCGCTGAGGTGGCGGCGGTCGCGGATGATCATGTCCTCGACGACATTGCCGGAAGCGCCGGAATCGAGCAGCACGCGGCCTGCGGCAACCTTACCGCTCTTGGTCGCGCTGGTCTGGTCAAACTCGAGGACGTCGCCGTCTTCGAGCAGGTACGCGTTCTCCGAGATGCCGATGTCCATGGCCAGCCGCGCGTGCCGCTGCAGATGGCGGAAGTCGCCATGCACGGGCACAAAGAACTTCGGCCGGACCAGATTGATCATCAGCCGGAGCTCTTCCTGGCTGCCGTGGCCGCTG
The DNA here is from genome assembly GCA_045808105.1 of Acidobacteriaceae bacterium. GTDB lineage: Bacteria > Acidobacteriota > Terriglobia > Terriglobales > Acidobacteriaceae > KBS-83. Next base: position 8,267 of record JBJMGC010000165.1, read on the forward strand.
ACATGAATCAGGCCGGACTGGCCGTCGTCGAAGATGACATTCGCTTCACGGCGACAGAGGTGGTCGATGACGCGGTAGATGCTCTTCTCGTTGCCAGGGATCACACGCGAGCTGAGGACGACCGTATCGCCGCGCTCGATTTTCGCGTGTTTGTGGTTATCCACCGCGGCGCGGGAGAGTGCGGACATCGGCTCACCCTGGGTGCCGCTGATGAGCACACAGATTTCCTCCGGAGAGTAGTCCTTGATCTGGCCGGGGTGAACGAGGAGATCGCCGGGAATGCTGAGATAGCCGAGATCCTGCGCAATTTCTGAGGACTCGAGCATCGAGCGCCCGACGATCGCGACCTTGCGGCCATGACTCTGCGCCAGCTCCAGCGCGATACGCAGGCGGTAGATGGAGGAGGAGAAACAGGAGAAGAAGAGACGGCGCTGGGTGCGCGAGAAGACCTCATCCAGCCTCGGACGGACGGCCCATTCGCTCGGTGTATAGCCGGCGCGGTCCACGTTCGTGGAGTCCTGCAGCAGCGCCAGCACGCCTCGCTTGCCGTACTCGGCAAAGCTTGAAAGATCGAAGGCGTGCCCGTCGGGCGGCGAGAGGTCGACTTTGAAGTCGCCGGTGTGAATCACGATGCCCACTGGTGTTTCGATGGCGAGCGCAACGCAATCGACCAGGCTGTGGGTGACGCGGAGGGGCTCGATGGTAAAGGGGCCGAGATGGAACTTGCGCTTCGGCTCGATCTCGATTAGCTCGGCATTATCCAGCAGCTTGTGCTCTTCGAGCTTGCCTTCGACATAGGCCAGCGTGAACTCCGTGGCATAGACGGGAACATTCAGCTCGCGCAGCAGCCAGGGCAGGCCGCCGATGTGATCTTCATGGCCATGGGTAAGAACGATGCCGCGAACGCGAGAGCGATTCTCGATGAGGTAGGTGATATCCGGCACGACAATGTCGACGCCGAGCAGATCGCTCTCCGGAAACATGAGGCCAGCGTCGATGACGAAGATGTCTTCGTCCCAGCGGATGGCCATGCAGTTCATTCCGAACTCGCCGAGTCCGCCAATGGGTATGATTTGCAGCTTGCCTTTAGACATGAATAGAAAATGCTAGCAGGTAGTGGGATGCGGACAAAGGGAAGTGGTGCGAGCAGCGGAAAAAGGTCGCTCAAGGCGGCGAACGGCTAACGCAGCAGGTCTTCCAGCGCCGCGCTGAGGTCGGTTTTGTCGTCGCGGTACTTGACGATGACCGGCGCGTACAGGCTGAGTCCCCATTCTGCCGCGCGGCCCCGCGTGAGTGCCCGTGATCCAGGGACAACGACAGCGCCGGCAGGGATGACCAGCGGCCTCGGCTCTTCGCTGGAGGCGGCTGGCTCAGCTTTGTGAATCACGCCGTTCACGATGTCGTACACCGGCGTGCCGCGGGTGAGAACCGTGCCAGCCGCGAGCACCGCACGCTCGCGCACGATGGTGCCTTCATAGACGCCGCAATTCCCGCCGACGAGCACGTCGTCCTCGATGATGACAGGATTGGCATTTACCGGCTCGAGCACCCCGCCGATCTGCGCTGCTGCACTCAGGTGCACGTGCTTGCCGATCTGCGCGCAACTGCCGACCAACGCATGCGAATCGACCAGCGTGCCCTCATCGATGTAGGCCCCGACGTTCACATACATCGGCGGCACACAGATGACCCCAGGCGCCAGGTACGCGCCCTCGCGCACCGAGGAGCCCCCAACCACGATGCGAATACCCTCATCCGGTGAAAAGGTGCGAGCCGGGAACGTGCTCTTGTCGACGAAGGAGAGATCGTGGTTCCCGAATGCAGTGAGCTGGCCGATGCGGAAGCCAAGCAGGATGCCGCGTTTGACCCAGGAGTTCACGCGCCAGCCGAAAGGGGCTGCCGGGTCGGGCTCGGCGGAGCGGATGCGGCCACGGTTGAGCTCGCCACGCAGTTGCGTGAAGGCCTCCAGCGCTGCTGGATCCTGAACGGCGGCAGCGCCGGCGGCAAAGTGACGCTCGATTTCCTGCTGGAGTGGATGTTGTACGGACATGAATGAAATTAGTGTAATGGCGCTCTCTTACGACTCACGAGTTGCGGGCACGAGCTGCATCGCGTCCAAGAGCGCATCCAGCCGCCCGGCAATGGGCGCAGAGGGTGGCACCATCGGCAGACGCCACACCGGAGCTATGCGTCCCATGCGCGCCAGGATGTATTTCACTGGTCCCGGGCTGGTCTCCCAGAAGTTGGCGAGCAGCAGAGGATAGTAGTGGCGTTGCAGCGCGCGGGCAGTGGTCCAGTCATTGCTCAACGCGGCGGCAATCATCTGCTGCATCTCTGCAGGAATTTCATTCGAGGCCACAGAGACCAATCCTGCGGCGCCGACTGCGATGGCGGCGAGTGCGACATTGTCGTCGCCTGCCAGCACGCGCACTTTCGTGCCGTCGAGCGCATGAATCAGCTCCGTGATCTGTTGCAGGCTTCCGCTCGACTCTTTCACCGCGGAAACATTGGGGCAGTCACGTGCGAGTCGAGCCGCCGTCGCCGGTTCCAGGTTGCACGCCGTGCGGCCCGGGATGTTGTAGATCACGACTGGCAGCGGCACCGACTCGGCGATGGCCCGGAAGTGCTGGTACTGGCCTTCCTGCGTCGGCTTGTTGTAGTAGGGGTTGGCGGTCAGGATTCCGTTGACGCCGCGAACGGCCGCAACCGCCTTCGCACGTTCCACAGCTTCGCGGGTGGCGTTGTGGGTGCATCCGGCAACGACCGGGACACGCCCTGCGGCCACGCGGACAACAACGCGAATGACATCGAGTGCTTCGCCGTCACTGAGCGATGGTGTCTCCGCAGTCGTGCCGCAGGCGACCAGGAATTGAATACCACTGGCGATCTGCCATTCCACCAGCGCGGCTAGCGCCTGCACATCGATGGTGGTATCCGGGCGAAAAGGTGTGACCAGTGCCGTGCCGCAGCCGCGTAGCTCCATACCGAGCCGAGAATATCAGCTACTGGCCGTAGGGGCACAAGCGCCTGCGGCGCGTTTGTCGGGGGCGCTTCCCGATGGTCGCGCTATCCGGCGTTGCTATTCTCCTAGGCAAAGAACTTGTTCCGAGCGCCGGCCTACTGCAACTGCGCGTAGATATCGGTGAAGTCGTAGCAGCCGGTGCGGGTGGAGAGCCATTCGGCGGCACGGATGGCGCCCTCGGCAAAACCACGACGCGTGAAGGCTTCATGGCGGATGGTGATGAGATCGTTCGCCGAGCGGGCCTGCAGCTCGTGAATCCCGGCGACATCGCCCTCGCGCTGCGAGGTGATCTCAGCATCGAGCTCCGGTCCGGCCTTGCGAACCGTCTGCTGCAAGGAAAGAGCGGTGCCCGAAGGCGCATCCTGCTTACTGGCATGATGGGTCTCGGAAATAGAGAGCTCATAGCCCTTCGTGCCGATCGCAAGGTCGTGTACCAGGCGCAGCATCACCTGCACGCCTACGGAAAAGTTCGTACCGTAGAGCAGGGCGGCATTGCGGCGCTCACAGAGTGCGCGCATTTCATTCAGGCGGTCGTACCAGCCGGTGGTGCCCACGACTACTTTTGACCCATTGGAGAGGGAGGCCCGCAGGTTGGGAATGACCGCTGCCGCGGTGGTGAAGTCGATGACAGCGTCCACCTGCGTCAGCAGCGGCGGGGTTAAAGCGGAGGCATTGCGATTCTCTTCTTCGCCGATGACGCGTACACCGTGGCCACGCTCGTGCGCGACATCGGCAACAATGGAGCCCGTTTTGCCACGGCCAAGGATCAGGAAGATCATTGCTTGCCTCCTGTCGTCTGCGCTACCGCGCGCGTTTCCAGATCCCTGCGGGCTTCAAGATCAAAGATGGATGGATCAGGATCGGCGAAGAAGACAGAGTGAAGCGAGCGAATCGCCTCTTCCACGTCGTCTTCCTCGATCATGAAGCTCATATTGATCTCGGATGCGCCCTGCGAGATCATGCGCAGGTTGATGTGCGTGAGGGCGCCGAAGACCTGCGCGGCGATACCGTTCTGGCCGCGGATGTTTTCTCCCACCATGCAGATCAGCGCCTTCCGTCCCTCGTACTTTACATCCGCGAACTTGCGCAGGTCTGCGGCAATCTCCGGCAGGCGTTCGTTGGAATCGACGGTGAGCGAAACACTGACCTCCGAAGTGGAAACCATGTCGACCGAGCACTTGTGGCGGTCGAAGACTTCGAAGACGGCTTTCAGATAGCCATGCGACATCAGCATGCGGTTGGCGACGATGTCGATGATGGTGAGCCGCTTCTTGGCTGCTATCGATTTGAAGGGGCTGCGGCAGTGCGGGGCCAGCGCGGTGATGCGTGTGCCTTCGTTCTGTGCGTCGCGCGAGTTCAGCACCAGCACCGGGATGTTCTTCTCGACAGCCGGAAGAATGGTGGCCGGGTGGAGCACCTTCGCGCCGAAGTAGGCCAGCTCGGAAGCTTCATCGAAGCTGATGGTGCGCACGCGCAGCGCATCGGGGCAGATGCGCGGATCGGTCGTCATGATGCCGTTGACGTCGGTCCAGATCTCGATGGACTCGGCATGCAGGCCGCCACCAATAAGTGCGGCGCTGAAATCCGAGCCGCCGCGGCCCAGCGTGGTGGTCACTCCCTCCGGCGTCGAGCCGATGAAACCACCCAGCACTGCGACGCGTCCGGCTTGCGCCAGCGGCTGTACATGCTGGCGAAGACGCGTGGCGATCAGGTCATCCTGCGGGATAGCCTTCATATGCTGCGCGTCGGTGATTATGCAGTCGCGCGCATCGACATGCGTAGCGGCGATGCCGGAGGCGCTGAACGCGGCAGCGACGATGTAGCTGGAGAGACGCTCGCCATACGAAGCGACGATATCGGTGGTTCGCGGCGTGACCTCGCCAACTGCCGCGAGACCGCGCAGCAACTCGTCGAGTGCGTCGAAGTGCTCCTCGATGAAATTCGTGATCGGCGCGAGACCGGGCGACGGGATCAACTCGCCGGCGGCGTGGTGATGGCGAGCGCGCAGAGCAACACTGGTGGCAAGTGCACCGGCCTTGTCGCCGCGTCCCGCGACGATGGCGGCATTCAGCAACTGGTCGGTCACGCGGGCCATGGCGCTGACAACGACCACCGGTTGCAGGCCACGCGCGACACGGCCCGCGACGATCTCGGCAGTGCGCCGGATGGCGGCGGCGTCCTCAACCGAGGTGCCGCCAAACTTCATGACGACGAGCTTCATGCGGGGACAGCCGCCGTAGCAGTGACAGAACGTGTTCCGCGTGAACTGCTCAGCTTTCCAAGTTGCATCAAGAGTTCGGCATTCAGCAGCGCCGCGCCCGCTGCGCCACGAATGGTGTTGTGCGACAGAACGGTGAACTTCCAGTCCAGCAGGCTACAGGGACGGAGGCGGCCAACCGTGCTGGCCATACCGGCGCCGCGCATGCGATCGAGCTTCGGCTGCGGCCGATCTTCAGCCGCAAGGAATTCGACCGGCTGCGTGGGAGCCGTCGGAAGCTGATGCTGCACGAGGGGGCGGAACTCACTCCAGGCGGCTAGCACCTGCTCACGCGTTGCGGTTGTGCGCAGCTTCATCGAGACGCTTTCGGTATGGCCATCTTCGACGGCCACACGGTTGCAATGTGCACTCATGCGTGCCGCATATGGCCGCACCGAAGCGCCGTCGAGGGTGCCCAGCAGCTTCATGGTCTCCGCCTCCATCTTTTCTTCCTCGTTCTTGATGAAGGGGACCACGTTGCCCAGGATGTCCAGCGATGGCACGCCCGGATATCCGGCGCCGCTGACCGCCTGCATGGTGCTGACGAAGATGCTTTCGATCCCGAAGCGGTCCGCGAGGGGCTTGAGCGCCAGCACCAGCCCGATGGCGGAGCAGTTTGGATTGGTAACGATGTACCCACCGGATTGCTTGCGCCAGTTCTGGGACTCGAGCAGCGACAGATGATCGGCGTTTACCTCAGGGATGACCAGCGGCACGTCGGCCTGCATGCGGAAGGCGCTGGAGTTTGAGATGACCGCGCAACCAGCGGCGGCAAATTGCGGTTCCAACTCGCGGGCGATATCGGTGTCGAGCGCAGCGAAGATGATCGAGGGCGCCTGGTCAGGTGCCGCAGGCGACAGCGGCAGCGACCGCACGGCTGCAGGAATGGGCGTGTCCAGCTTCCATCGCACCGCGTCTTCATAGCGCCGGCCGGTGGAGCGATCGCTCGCAGCGAGCCACGTCACCTCGAAGAACGGGTGCCCGTCCAGCAACTGGATGAAGCGCTGACCGACAGTGCCGGTAGCGCCGAGTATGCCAACCCTCAGTCTCTCTGCCATTGGCCTCTTCGCTGTTTTGTTAGGATTCTTGATTTTATCGCGAAAAGCTGGAAATTCAGAGCAGAGGCAGGAGGGAATAGGGACTGTAATCCCTATTCCCCGTGCCCTAGTCCTGGTTATTTCGCTTTGAAGCTGAAGTCCGCGTTCGCCGTGCCATGTGTGGTCACCGCCGCTGTTGCCTGCTGCTGGCCGAGCTGCTCCTGTACGGCAACTACCGTGTAGGTGCCCGGTGGCAGGCCGTGGATGGCGAAGTGGCCGTCCTCTCCGGTTACGGCAAAAAACGGATTCGGCGCGACGTTCAAGAATGCTTCCATCCAGGGATGATTGTTGCAGCGCACCGGGATCATCAGCTCCGGCTTGGCGAAGGCATGGCGCGTGGTGCCCCCATTGGGCGGCTGTGAGATGTCGAACTGTTGGTTACCGCCGACCGTCGGCTGCATGTGCACGTTGTGCATGGTGGGATCGGAGTTGCGGAACTCAACCGGCTGACCCACCATCGCGGCCAGCACGTGCGGCACGTAGCGGCAGCCCTTCTGATCGAGCACGGCCGCTTCGGTCGGCGCAGCGTAGACCTTGTTCCCCAGGCCGTCCTTCACGTAGACGTAGACATTTGCGAGCTTGCCACTGTTGCTCACCACGCCTTCCGTGAGGTTCTTCCCGTAGGGACTCATGGCGCACGCCGGATCCTGAGCCATGTCGATCTCGATGCGCTCCGGCGGCTTACCGGTGAGGTGCACCGTGCCCTCGATGCTGCCCGCCGTGGCGGGATCGATTTGCGTGATGGGTTCCTGCGCCGCAGAAGACGATCCTGCGCTCTCGCTTGGTGCAGAGCGCTTGCAACCGGCGCTCATCAACAATGCGCAGCAGAGCAGCAGGGGGAGCGATCGGGTAGACGATGGCATTGCAATCCTTCCTCGGGAGTCGTGCGTTTTGTGATTACAACGCGGCGAGCACGGCGTTGGCGAAGGCCTGCGTGCCCGCGGTACCACCCACATCCCGCGTCAGCATGGTTTTTTCCGCATAGACCTTGTCGAGCGCGCCTTGCAACTTGTTCGCTGCCGCCGCTTCGTCGATATGGTGCAGCATGAGGATGGCCGACTGCAGCAGCGCCGTCGGATTGGCTTTGTCCTGACCGGCAATATCCGGCGCGGAGCCGTGCACCGCCTCAAAGATGGCGCAGCTCTCGCCAAGATTCGCGCTGGGCACCAGACCCAGTCCGCCGACGAAGGCCGCGCATAGATCACTCACGATGTCACCGTAGAGATTGGGCAGCACCAGCATGTCGTACTGGTACGGGTTCATCACCAGCTGCATGCAGGTGTTGTCGACAATGTGTTCGCCGTAGGTGACCTCGGGATAATCCTTTGCTACTTCGCGCACGCAGCGCAGAAAGAGGCCGTCCGACATCTTCATGATGTTCGCCTTATGAATCGCGTGGATCTTCTTGCGGTCATGCTTGCGCGCGTACTCAAAGGCGAACTTCGCGATGCGTGTCGAAGCTTTCTCGGTCACGATCTTCAGCGACTCGACCACGCCGGGAACAACTTCGTGCTCGAGACCGACATAGAGGTCCTCGGTATTCTCGCGCACGATGACCAGGTCTACGTCTGGATAGCGCGTCTCCGTGCCCGGCAGGTTGCGGATCGGGCGGAAGTTCGCATAGAGCTCGAACTGTTTGCGCAGCGTGACATTGATGGAGGCGAATCCGCCGCCGATCGGTGTGGTGACCGGACCTTTGAGTGCGACGCGGTTGCGCTCGATGGATTCATAGAGCTCGCGCGGGATGTACTCCTTATAACGCTCGAACGCTTCCGCGCCGACGGCGAAGCTCTCCCACTGGAAGCTCGCTCCGGTGGCCGCAGCCGCGCCTTCGAGGATGCGTACAACTGCGTTCGTTACCTCGGGGCCGATGCCGTCTCCCGGAATCAGTGCGATGGTGTGTTGTCTGGGCATAGTTGGTCTTTCTTCGTGCGATGTCGTTAGTGCGATGCCAGGGCGGCCGGCTTCATGGCTGGCGTCGATGGGGTTTTTGCGGTGCAGGTTCGGGGGCACGCCGCTTGGTTAACTGGTCCTTGTTAGTCAGCAGGCGCTCCAGCTCTTCCTTGAATTCGCGCACGTCGGTAAAGTCGCGGTAGACGCTAGCGAAGCGGATATATGCCACAGTATCGATGGCCTTGAGCCGGTTCATGATGAGTTCGCCGATCTCGCTGGTGGTGCGCTCGCGTTCGGGCGAGTCGATCAGGAAGGTCTCCGCCTCATCGACGATTTTTTCCAGATTATCGGGAGTGAACGGCCGCTTGCGGCAGGCCAGCAGCAGTCCGCTCAGGACTTTGTGGCGTTCGAAACGCTCGCGCCGGCCATCTTTCTTGACCACCATGTAGGGGATCTCGTCGATGCGCTCATAAGTGGTGAAGCGCTTCTCGCATCGCTCGCACTCCCGGCGTCTTCGAATGGCATCGGCTTCCTTGCTCTCGCGTGAATCCACGACGCGATCCTGCGCAAAGCCGCAGTACGGACACTTCATAGATAGTTCTACGATAGCAGCTTGGCGATCGTACCTATACCAGGGTCATGGCGCAGGCGCTGCCCCAGCCGCGAGATCGAAAATGACGGTGTTGAAGCCACTGTGAGGATACTCGGCAATCGGCTGCATGCAGAAAGTGTCGCGCATATGTGGGGCATCCGGGCCGGCGACGAGCGGCTCGGAGGTCAGCCAGCAGCCATGGCTCTCGACCGGGTTGGTAGCGACGTAGTAGCGGACGCCATACTCGCGCAGCACCTCCGCCAACGGCCGCTGCTTGCGGATATTGGCAAGAAAGGCTTTGTCCATCACCAGCCCCTCCAAATGGATGAGCGGTTCATGCAACAGATAGCCGGGCGTGCCGGCGCGGTCGCCCATGGCATAGACACCGGGATGCGTGCGGTCGAAGCGCGCAATCTCAACAGCTTCGAGATAGATCGAATAGCCGACCTTGTCCGGGCGCGTGGCGTTGCGCCAGTTGGAGATCCCAATGGCGCTCCACGCTAGAAGCAACAGAGCCACGGCTGGCCAGCGCAATCCATGAACGATGCGCGCAGAAGGCGGCTCCGCAGCCAGCAGCAGCGCTGCTCCTCCGATTCCAGACGCAACCAGGGGATATGCGTACCACGACCAGATCGGCCAATCGCTGAGCACGGAAAGCGCAGCGACGAACAGAAGTGGGAAGAGCAGCAGCGCCAGCAGACACGGCATGCCACTCCGAAGGCGGCTGCGCCACTGTGGGCAACAAAAGAGAATGACGAGGCCGGCGACAGTGGCCAGCAGGCATGGAAACACAAGAAAAAGTCGCTCTGGCAGCGGAAAGGCGGGCCGGCTGAAGAACATCGGAGAAGGCCAGCGATGAAAGCGCATCTGCTTCGCCTCTCCGGAGACGGGCATGAGCGTGTGGAACCAGAGCTCATTGAGCATGAGATAGAGCGCCACAGGGAGCGCGCCGCAGAGAAATGCGATGGAGCAGCGCAAGCGCTGGCGAAGCGGCACGCCGCTGGACCAGAGAAGATCAAAAACCGCCATGCTGGCCACGAGGATGGCGGCATCGAGCCGCGCCAGTACTACCGCCGCACTCAGCAGTCCGAGCAAAAAGGCTCGGGACGGGATCCAGGTGAAGCGACAGAGATGGTAGTAGACGAGCGCCGCGATC
>JBJMGC010000166.1:0-18607 GCA_045808105.1 Acidobacteriaceae bacterium
ACGGCCCAGGATGCACAGCGTCTCCCCGGTCAGCACCTCGAAACTCACATCATCCAGCACGTGAACATCGCCAAACGATTTCGATACGTGATCGAAAACAATGTACGGCTCCGGCCGCTTCGCCCCAGCCTGCGGTTGAGCGCCATTCTCCTGCGACTCGCGTACAGCTTCGCTAATCAGCTCCGGCGGACTCTGCAGCGGCGTCTCATCCTCGGGCGGCAGCGGAACCTCGGTTCCATCCCGTGGCTCGGCATTCCGCAGCAGCATCTCCTCCGCCGGACTCTCGCCCGTGCTCTCACCAGAGGACGAGTCTTGCTGGCTCGCGGACTCCCCGTCATGTCTGGGTTCGTCGTCGTCCATTCTCATAGGATAGGGCGTGAAGCAAGCAATCTCTCCGCGATCGTCAGATCCTCCGGAGTATTGCAGTTCATGAACTGCCAGTGGGTGGCAATCGTCGAGCGCCACGCACCCGTCGCCGCCGCGCGCTCGCCGTCGAAGTGGTCTTCTACCAGGCCGCCTGCCGCTGCGCGTTCCATCGCGTGCATCACCTTGTAATCACCCGTCGTCAGCGATTCCCTCACATCCGCAAGCAGCTCGCGGCGATACACCGCGCACAGCGGTTGCGGCTCACCCAGCACCCGCGGGATGGTGGCGGCCGCATCAGTAGTCGAGGCCCGCCGCAGCATCCATTCCAGAAACTCCGTCTCGGCCAGCGGCAGATCCACGCCCAGCATCAGCACCAGAGCGGCCTCGCTCGTCGCAAGCGCTGTCTCCATCCCGCTCAGCGGCCCACACTCCGGATGCGCATCGCGCATGACCTCAGCAGCAACATTCGCCACCGGCGCACGCAACCCCGCCACTCGAGCGCGCAGGCCCAACGCGCGCAGCTTGCTCAGCATGTGCTCCAGCAGCGGACGTCCGGCAAGCGCCACCGCCGCCTTGTCCCGTCCCATTCGCATGCTCCGGCCACCCGCCAGCACCCAGCCTTCGGCGTCCATTCCGTCAGCCGCCCAGCAGCTCGAACATGCGAATCACCGACGCGATCCCGCGATAGAAATTTGCGATGTGGAACTTTTCGTTCGGCGCATGCAGATTGTCGTCCGGCAGACCAAAGCCCATCATCACCGTGGGAATTTTCAGGTGCCGCTCGATATCGCCAACGATCGGAATCGATCCGCCGCCGCGCACAAATACCGTCTCCTTGCCGAAGACCTCGCGCATCGCATCCTTGGCCGCTGTCACGTACGGATTTTTCGTCCCCACTACAATCGCGTCGCCCGAATGAATCAGCCGCACTTCCACCGTCACGCCCTTCGGCGTCAGCGACTCCACAAACGCCTTGTACTGCGCAAACGCCTTCTTCGGCGTCATCGCCGGCACCAGCCGCATCGAGACCTTCGCAACCGCGCGCGCCGGAATCACCGTCTTCGCCCCCGCGCCGGTAAAGCCTCCGGGCATACCGTGCACATCGAGCGTCGGCCGCGCCCATGTCCTCTCTAATACGGTGTGGCACGCTTCGCCCGTCAGCACCGGCGAGCCCACTTCCGTCTCGCGATAATGCTCTTCGTCAAAAGGCAGCCGCTTCCACGCCGCCTTCTCCTCAGCCGAAGGCGCTTCCACATCGTCATAGAAGCCCGGAATCAGAATCCTTCCCTCGCGATCCTTCAGCCCGGCAATGATCTGCGCCAGCGCCACAAATGGATTCGGCGCGGCACCTCCATACATGCCCGAATGCAGATCCGTCCTCGCGCCCCGCACGTCGATCTCGGTGTAGATAATCCCGCGCAGCCCCACGCACAACGTCGGCAGTTCGGGGGCAAACATATCCGTGTCCGATATCAGCGCAAAATCCGCCTCCAATTCTTCCGGATGCTGGCGCACGAAGTTGGCAATCCCCTCCCCACCAGCCTCCTCCTCGCCTTCCAGAATTACCCGCACATTCAGCGGCAGCTTTCGATCGCCGGTCGCGAACAGCGACTCCATCGCCTTCAGGTGCATGTACATCTGGCCTTTGTCATCCACGGCGCCGCGCGCATACAGGTTCCCATTGCGTTCGGTCGGCTCGAACGGCGGCGTCAGCCACTCATCCAGCGGATCAGGCGGCTGGACATCGTAGTGTCCATAGCACAGCACCGTCGGCTTTCCCGGCGCGTGCAGCCACTCGCAGTACACCAGCGGATGCCCCGCCTTCCCACAGTGCTCCGTCTCGATCAGCCGCACCTTCTCCAGACCAATGCGCCGCATCTCCGCAGCCAGCATCTCGGCCGCGCGACGCGTATCGCCATTGTGCTCGGGTAAGGTGGAGATGCTCGGAATCCGCAGCAGCCCCTTCAATTCCTCAAGAAATCGCGCCTGGTTCTCGCGCGCAAAATCCAACGCAGCACTCGACATAAAACTCGCTCACTCCCAACGTCTGTATCGGAGCGATCATAGCCGAGCCAATGTTGGCTCGCAGTCAGATCTCTGATCCACCAATAAAGCGGGTGCCCCACATCTCGCCTCTGAGATGTCGGTTTAAATGTTCTGCGGGAGGCCTCGAGATCACCTTCCCAGCGCACTTTCCCGCGAAGGCGGCGGAAGCACGCCCGCAACATAGCAGATTTGTCAACTCGCTGACTCGCTGGTCCTCAGTACCGCCCCACCGCCGGATCCACATCCCGCGACCAGGCATCGATCCCGCCCCGCAGCGACTGCGCCTGCTCAAATCCCTGATTCCGCAGCCAGTTCGCCACATTCAGCGACCGGAGGCCATGGTGGCAGATCACCACGATCCGCCCATCCGGGTCCAGTTCCGTGTGCGCCCGCGACGGAACATCGCCCATTGGCATCGTATGCGCCCCGGGAAATTCCACCGCGCTCGTCTCCCAAGGCTCCCGCACATCCAGCAAAAATGGCTGAGCTTCGCCCGCCAGCATCGTCTTAAGCTCCGCGGGAGCCACTTCGAGGTCTAACATAGAGGTTAAGTAATAGAGATGTGTTCGTTGCCCCAAGGGTTTGTCACTTTCGGGAATACCGCGCCAAATGCGGTATTCCAGTGGTAACTAGCCCGGTGACAACATGATACAAACGAAACAACATTTTTCATTTGAGAGTAGAGAGCAGTAAGCAAATGGCGGGTGAGAAGGTACTGATCGTCGAAGATGAGCTCCACGCACTGATGGGGCTGGCTGAACTTGTTTCCGGATGGGGATATCGCACAGAAACTGCGCGCGATGGCGCCGAGGCGCTTGAGAAAGTGATGGCCTGGCAACCAGGCATCATCGTCACCGATATGAAGATGCCGCGCATGGATGGCATCGAGCTGCTGAACCGCATCAGCGAACTCCCGGACAAGCAGTGCGTCATCCTGCTCACCGCCCAGGGCTCCATCGATCGCGCCGTCGAAGCCATGAAGCTCGGCGCTTATGACTTCATCCAAAAGCCTGTTGATCCCACGCGTCTCAAGATGATCCTCGCCAACGCCTCGCGCCAGCGCGAGACCGAGCAGGAGCTCGACTTCACCCGCCGCAGGCTGCGCGAAAAAGGCGTTCTCGGATCCCTCGTCGGATCCTCCAAAAAGATGCAGGACATCTTCGCCCTCATCGAGCGCGTCGCGCCCAGCAACGTATCCGTCCTCATCACCGGCGAGAGCGGTACGGGCAAGGAAGTCGTCGCCCGCACCTTGCATGAGCTGAGCCCGCGCAAGCCAAAGCCCTTCGTCGCCGTTAACTGCGCCGCCATCCCGGAAACACTCATCGAAGCCGAGATCTTCGGCTATGAAAAAGGCGCGTTCACCGGCGCCATCGAGCGCTCGCCCGGCTGCTTCGAGCTGGCCGAAGAAGGCACCCTGCTGCTCGATGAAATCGGCGAGATGCCCGTCGGCACCCAGGCCAAGCTGCTGCGCGTCATCGAGGAGAAGCGCCTTCGCCGTCTCGGCGCGAAGATCGAAAAGACGACCAACGTGCGCGTTCTCGCCGCCACTAACAAGGATCCTCGCGAAGCCGTCGACGATGGCCACCTTCGCGCCGATCTCTTCTACCGCCTGAATGTCTTCAATATCCATATGCCACCGTTGCGGGAGCATAAGGAAGACATCCCCGCCATCCTCGAATCCATCCTTGCGGACATGAACGAGAAGCACGAGCGCACCGTCACCGGCGTCGACAAAGAGATGCTCGCGCGCCTCATGAGCCACGACTGGCCGGGCAACGTCCGCGAGCTGCGCAACACCATCGAGCGCGCCGTCATTCTCTGCGGAGAGGGCCAGCTCGAATCGCGCCATCTACCCCCCGGCTTCGGCGAGCGGGTCCTGCGTCCCAGCGCGGACGACATGGCCAACGCCAACTCCGTTCAGGTCGAGGTCGGCGCCACTGTCGATGAGGCCGAGCGGTTGCTCATCCTCAAAACCCTCGAATCCACGCGCAACAACAAGACCCGCGCCGCGGAAATCCTGGGTATCAGCCTTAAGACGCTGCACAATAAGCTTAAGGAGTACGGCAGCGCCTCGTTCGCCTCTGCGGAGAGCGTCGAGGAACGTGTATAACAGTCGTTTCTCTGCGGGATTGCCACACCGGTTGTATTGCCTTGCGGTTTGTTCAGGATTACAAACCACTTAGGTTCTCCGTTCCCAAAGCTTCCCGCAGGAAAACTACTCAAGCTCGCCACCCCCGAGGCTGAGTTTCCTTTTCCAGTAGGCGCAGCCGCAACGGGTACCATAGGCTACCCCGTTTCACGATGGGTGTAGCGCTGGATAGGATTTCGACGCAGCTTTCCGTCAGGACAGCAGCTTCGTCACCAATCGCAGGCCCGAACACGTATTTGTGGAAACGGTATAGCGCCCATGCGTCTGAAGACAAAACTTGTTCTCGCCATTACCGGACTTGTTTTTCTGGTAGTGACGGTTTTGTCTTGGCTCTTTCTGGAGCAGCTTCTCGCGCAGCGCATCAGCCAGTCCTATGCCGCCAACGACATGGTGGCGCACCAGGTCCTCTACTACACGCAGCTCGCGGTCAATAACGGGCTCAGCGGCAAGCAGATCGATCCCAACGATCCCAAGGCCCTCCGCGCCGCAGTCGCCCAGGCCCTGCAGCACGACCAGGGCCTCAACGAACAGCTCAGCGCCGTCAACCGCTACTCGCCTACCGTCTACGACGTAGCCATCGCCGACAGCAATGGCCGGGCGCTGTTGAGCACCGATCCCACCCAGGACAATGTGGATCTGCCGAAGCGCGAGAATTACGAGCGCCTGTTGCATGGCGGCGTCTTCACTACCGTTCGCACCTTTTTCGGGCCGCCGCGCACCTACAACATCGTCCTGTTGCTGGAGAGGGCCCACCAGCCCTTCCTCAGCGTTCAGGTGGGCATCCGCACCACCTTCCTGCGTACTGTCTTCGCGCCCTGGATCTGGGCCTCCCTCACCTTCACCGGCATCGCGATCCTCTCATCGCTGCTGGTTGCCGCTCTGCTCGCCAACCTCGCCCTGCAGCCGATAGAGCAGATCAGCCTGCGCCTGGACACGCTCGAAGCACCCGGCTTCGATCAGGATGGCGAGACTTTGCCGCCGGAACCGGCCAAACTGCCGCCACCCAAAGAGGGCGCCGGCTGGATGCGTCCCGCCGCCACGCTCATCCGGCCTTCCAGCGAAGACGCCGTCGTCCAGGTCTCCGACAAGATCGAGCGCATCGGCCGCCGCATGCGCAATGTCGAAGAGGTCTTCTCCGCGCTAAAAGAGAACCTCGACTCGATCATGGCGAACCTGCAGGACGGTATCCTGCTCTTCACCGCGGAAGGCCGCGCCGCCCTGGTCTCCGATTCCGTCGAGCGCTTCCTCGGCATCCCGCGCATCCGGCTCTTTGGCGGCAGTGTCAACAGCATCTTCAGTCTGGAAACCAAGCTCGGACGCCTGGTTCGCGATGCCTTCGAGACCGGCCGCACCCTGGACCAGGAGGAGATCGAGACGGAAACCGGGCGTCGCGTCCAGGTCTCACTCGACTTCGTTGTGGAGCAGTCCAACTTCGATCAGGACGAGGCTCCCGGCGCCTCTCTTGGTGCTCTCCTCACCCTGCACGATCTGGAATCGGTCCGCGAGCTGGAGAGCGAACTCGAACTCTCCCGCCGCCTGGCCGCCATCGGCCGTCTCACCTCCGGCGTCGGACATGAGGTCAAAAACCCGATCAACGCTATCGTGGTGCATCTGGAGCTGCTCCGGAACAAGCTTTCCGGCCCCGATGCACGCGCCATGCGCCATCTGGAGATCATCGAGAGCGAGATCCAGCGCCTCGATCGCGTCGTCCAGACCCTGGTTGACTTCTCCCGTCCGGTCGAGCTCCAGCTCAAGGAACAGGATCTTCGCCGCATCGTCTCCGGTGTGCTCATGCTGGCGTCCGCCGAACTCGAGACTCACGACGTCCGCGTCTCCAGCCACATGCCGGAGCGCCCAATGATCGCCAAGGTGGACGCAGACCTGATCAAGCAGGCTATCCTGAACGTCGTCCTGAATGGCGCCCAGGCCATGGCTCAGGGCGGCGAACTCCACGTCACCCTGCGCGAAGAGGGCCGCATGGCGGCCATCGAAATCGCCGACAGCGGCAGCGGCATCCCCGATGACATCCGGGCCAAGATATTCGACCTCTACTTCACCACTCGCAAGGACGGAAGTGGTATTGGCCTGGCCATGACTTACCGTATTATTCAGCTACACAGTGGCAGCATTGACGTACAATCCAAGCAAAATATAGGAAGTACGTTCACCCTGAAACTTCCTCTGCTGGCTTCAGCCGAGGGCAAACTGCGCGGTTCTCAGTTGGATACAACCACATCGGCTCCGGCCTTCACCTCCGAAGGGTCCGGCCTATGATCAGGTGTCTTCACCGCCTGACCTCTGTGGCCGCAACGCTGCTCATCCCGGCGCTGACAGGATGCGTCTACCTTCACAAGGAAACGCCGCCTCCCGTTCCCATCATCGCCCAGGCGCCTTCTGTGATCGATCCGCCGCTCGCGCCGCTGTACGCCGAGATGAGCCAGAACGATCCCGCGCTGCCCGAGCTTCCGGCTCTGCCCCCGCCCGGTGCGCAGCCCTCTCCGCCGCCGGTCTCCATCATTGCCGAAAATAGAAAGGCCGTCCGGGTCACCAGCGGCCGCCGTCGCGGACGCAAGCCCGACGTTGAAGTAGCACAGCGCGAGACCCATGACCGGGAAGCCCGGGAAGCTCGCGACAAGGAAACCTCGGCCACCATTCCCGATACCACTCCGCCACCGCCGGAGGGACAGAACGCGAAGGTGACCGCGCCCACCCCCAAGGGCGACACGGCGCAGCCCACGTCCATCGGCCCGCTCACCGCCGCCCCCTCGCCGGACAGCAGCGGCTCGCACCAGCAGGCAGCCGAGCTCATCGACACCACGCAGCGCGGCGTCAATGGGCTGCACAACCTCAATGGCGATCAGAACAAAACCGTCGCCCAGATTCGCAGCTTCCTTGACCAGGCGCAGCGCGCGCTGCACAACGGCGACCTCGACGGCGCCCACACCCTCGCCACCAAGGCCAAGACTCTCCTCGACGAGCTAACCGGCGCCGGCTAACTCTTTCTCTCTCTGCAGTGCTCTGAATTTGTCTGTAGTCGTCTGCGGTTGTCTATCGCAGTGCTACCGCTCGCCCCACTTCAACTTCTGCCGCAGCACATCGAAAAATCCGTGCGTTCGCAACCGAACCAGCTGCACCGTGTGTTCCGACCGGCGGCATAGCAGGTTATCCCCCACCTGCACCTCGATCGCCTCCTGCCCATCCACGGTCATGAACGTTTGCTCCGGCACACCCACCACGCTCAGATTGATTTGCGCATCGCCGTGCACCACCATCGGCCGGATGGTCAGCAGATGCGGGCAGATCGGCGTCACGATCATCGCGTCCACATCCGGCGCCATGATCGGCCCGTTCGCCGCCAGGTTGTAAGCGGTCGACCCCGTCGGCGTCGATACGATCACGCCATCCGCGCGAAACGACATCGCCAGTTGCTGCCCCAGCAGCACGCGGAAGTCGCCCATGCGCGCAATCGCGCCTTTCGACACCACAATGTCGTTCAGCGCCTCATAAGATCGAAACAGCTGCCCGTCGCGAATGATGTCCACATGCAGCATCGCGCGCGCTTCGATGTGGCATTGGCCGCAGGTCCATCCCTCAAGGTTCGAGAACAACTCGGTAAGCCGCACCTCGGTCAGGAAGCCGAGCGAGCCCAGATTCACGCTCAGGATCGGCACTTTGCTTTTCGCGAAGACGCGCGCCGCCGCCAGCAGTGTGCCGTCGCCGCCCAGCACAATGGCCAGCTCCGGATTCTCCGCCGCCATATCGTGCCGGGGCACGATGCGCGCGCTCTGCACATACGTACCGCTCACCGGATCGAGAATCGGCTCAATCCCCCGCGCGCGTATCCAAAGCACTAGCTCATTCAGGATCGGAGCCAGATCCGGCTTCTGCGGCTTCGAAATCACAGCAATCGTGCGCATCGGTCCCATCAGTGTAAAGGAGACGAAAGCAAGGGAGTCAGCAAGTCAGTCAGAAGAACTGTCATCCACCGGAGCCATCGCTCGAAGAGCGATCGGCGAAGTGGACGAATCTGCTGTCTTCAGCAAAGCTGTTCGCCCTTCCTTCCAATCCGCGCATGGAGCAAAAACTCCCGATTCCCCTCCGCGCCCAGCACCGGCGAATCCATCACCTCAATCTCCGTCCCGCCCAGCTCCGCCACCGCCGCGCGCACCCGCTCCACCGCAAGCCGATGCCCCTCCGGATCGCGCACGATGCCGCCCTTCCCCACATGCTCGCGTCCGGCTTCGAACTGAGGTTTCACCAGCACCACCATCTCGGTCAGCAGCGGCATCGCGCGCACCACCGCCGGCAACACCAGGGTCGCCGAGATGAACGACACATCCATGGCGAGTAAGGTGACTTTCACTGTGACTTGTTCGGGCTTCAAATTCCGCGCGTTCGTCCGCTCCAGCAACGTCACACGCGGATCGACCCGCAGCTTGTGCGCAATCTGTCCATAGCCCGTATCGATGGCCAGCACCGCCGCCGCGCCATGCTGCAGCAGGCAATCGGTAAAGCCGCCGGTGGAAGCGCCCACATCCGCACAGGCCCGACCATTCACATCCACATGCCAATGCGCCAGCGCCGCCTCCAGCTTCAGCCCGCCGCGGCTCACGTAGCGCATGTCCTCGCCCAGCAGCCGCACCGCCGCATCTTCCGCGATAGCCGCTCCCGGCTTCTCCACCTTCTGCTCGTTCACCAGCACGCGCCCGGCCAGGATCAGCGCCTGCGCCCGCTCCCGCGACGGCACCAGCCCGCGCTCCACCAGAAACTTGTCCAGCCTCGCCTTCATTCTGCGTCCTCAGCCCCACGCGCCGCCTCTAAGAATCGAGCGGCGGCGCGTCATCCTGCGCCGTGACATCGCCGCGCCGCCTTGCGTATCATCAGCCAGCATCCTGCGAATGTTTGAATCCGCTTCCAATCCGAAGCCCTCTGATAACCGTACATTGAACGACGAAACGGCAATCGGATCCATCGACGACACCGGCATATTGGCGCGCATGGGGCAACGCGACGAGAGCGCGATGGAAGAGGTCTTTCGCCGCTACAGCGGAGTCGTCTATTCCGTGGCGCTGCGCATCCTGCGTGACAGCGGGCAGGCAGAGGACGTGATGCAGGAGATCTTCCTCCAGCTCTGGCGCAAGCCCGCTGCCTTCGTTCAGCAACGAGGCGCACTCGGCGCCTGGCTGGCGGTGGTCACCCGCAACCGGGCCATCGACCAGCTGCGCCGGCGCAAGCCCACAGACTCGGTGGACGACGTGGTGCTCTCTTCGCCCATCAATGTCGCCGACGAGGCGGAGCGCAATACCATGATGGAGAAGGTGCGAAGCGTCCTCGCGAAGCTTCCCCAGGAACAGCGCAAGAGCCTGGAGCTGGCCTATTTCGAAGGGCTGACGCATACCGAGATCGCCACCCGCACCGGCGATCCGCTGGGCACGGTAAAGACCAGGATTCGTCAGGCATTGATCACTTTGCGAAAGGCATTCGAAGCATGAACGAGCCCGGCCCCAATCCGGCCCCTCTCTCGCACGAGGACCTCACGCTCTATGCGATGGGATCCTTGCCTGCGGAAGAGATGGCTGCCGTGACCGCCGCACTGCGCCAGAATCCGCAGGCGCGGCAGGAGCTCGCCCGTATTCAGGATGACCTCGCACTGCTCGCTCTTTCCGTCGACCAGCAACCCGCACCCTCCGGCTCTTTCCAGCGCCTCCACGCACGCATGAGCGAAGCCGGCCGGACCACCACATCCCATCAGACAGCAGGAAACATGACCACCACCACATCCGAAGTCATCGCCAGCCGAGGCCGCAGCAAATGGGCCGTCCTCACTCCATGGGCCATCGCCGCCTGCCTCGCCATCGCGTGCAGCATTCTTGGCTACAAGGTCAGTTCGATGAACGATGCGCTCGACGGCGAATCCCGCCTGGTATCGAACCTTGCCGCCAAAGCCTCCCACGCCCAGCAGGTGCTGGAGGTTCTCAACGCACCGGATGCGCAGCGCGTCACCCTCACCGCCAGCAAGACGCCGCCAGCGGCGACCGCGCACACCGTCTACCTCGCGGAACGCGGTGCTCTGGTCATGGAAGCCAGCCATATGACTCCGGCGCCTGCCGGCAAAGCCTATGAGCTCTGGGTGATGCCAGCCGACGGCGCCGCCCCCTTGCCCGCCGGCACCTTCTGGCCAAACGCGGAGGGATACGCCTCGCTGGTGCTGCCCAAGCTGCCCAGCGGCATCGCCGCAAAAGGCTTCGGCATCACCATGGAAAAGGCCAGCGGATCGAACACCCCCACCATGCCCATCCTCCTATCCGGAGGCTAGCCGCAAAACGCAGTTCCCCACTAGCATGTGGGCCTTCTCGTGGAAGGATTCCGCTCTAAACTATGGTTCTCACCGGCGGAGACCCTGTGCCGAAGGGAGCATGATGTGGCTGCTGCATTTCCCATTGATCCGGCGCACACGGCCGTCCTGAGTATGGACTGTCAAGCCGGGATCGTTTCCATCTACACCAGAGAGGCCAAAGACGCTTTTCTGGTTCGAGCCGCAAGTGTTCTCAATCATGCTCGTGCCATCGGCATGAACGTAATCCATGTCCAGGTAGGTTTTCGACCGGGCCTCCCTGAGATCAGCTCCCGAAACGCACTATTCAGTGCCATCAAGTCCTCGGAGCAGCATCAGCAGCTGTTTCGGGAACCCCTTGGAGCGATCCCGGATGCGGTCGCACCGCGCGAGAATGAAATTGTCATCACCAAGCACCGGATCAGTGCCTTCACTGGCACCGATCTAGCGATGATCCTCCGCGCCAATGACATCGACACGCTGGTTCTTTTCGGAATTGCTACCAGTGGCGTCGTTCTCTCCACTCTCCTCGAAGCGGCTGACGCCGATTACCGTCTCGCCGTCATAGGCGATTGCTGCGCTGACCTGGACTCACAGCTCCACGATTGCCTCATTCAGCGATTCTTCCCCACGCGCGGGTCCGTCTTCTCGGCCGAGGATTTTATCGCTGCCTCATCGAGACAACGATAAGCAATCGTGAAAAGTCTCTGCCAGACAGCTCAGATGGATTGACACTGAGCGGCGCCCCGGCGTCAGCCACAGGAACCGACCGTTGAGCGGCCAAATGGAGCGAACCCCACGACTCGCGCCGCAGGCGCCTTTGCCCGGACGGCCAGTTCGCCAAAAGGAAAGGCGCTCCGCAGTGTGGGAGCGCCAAACGTTTCAGGAGGGATTCGCAGACCAGCCTACGGTGCATCTTCTCTTCCGTCTTCGTCCCCTGGGAGGGTTTTGCTCTCCAACCCCGGATCGGGTTACTTCGAACCAGACGGGTTCTGAAATTAACGGATTCTGCATCGGCTCGCGAAACATTAAGAACAAAACAAAAGGCGCCCCTGCAAGGAGCGCCAATACATACCAGGAGACTTCACGTACAGGAGCATGATGCCGTAAGTTTTGTCTGTTTACAAGAACGATTTTGTACAGGACTCCCCTGCGCTACAGAACGATTCCCGTCCGCATTCCTGAATCGGAACCGCTTCAGCCCGCGACGGCAAAGATTTGCCAATTGACCCCTCGCGAATTGCTAAACTGGAAATAGTAGGTCAGATATCCACCCGAAGCCACGGCACGCGCCCGTGGTTTTTTTTGCGCCCTGAGGGGCTTAAGGTGCGCGGACGGGAAGGATAACGTCCGCGCTTCACGCTAAGTGCTTTGTCTAGACGAATTTAGCGGTAACCCGTTTTGGATGACGATTTTAGCCGACGGGAGAGAGGTTAAATACCAGCACGAGAATAACTTACAACGGTGCCTCCCGGGACGGGAGGGGGGAGTGGGGCCCGTGGCCTAATCAGGCGACTTCCATGCCCGGCCTCACGCCGGCTCCATAACCGTATCGCCCTCGCCCGGCGCCAGGAAGCGGTTCGCGTCCAGCCCATGCTGTCGCGTGTACAGGTCGTAGTAGCGGCCGCCCAGCGCAAACAGCGACTCGTGCGTGCCGTGCTCTACGATCCGTCCTCCCTCGACCACCAGGATCTGGTCGGCGCGCCGGATGGTCGACAGCCGGTGTGCGATGACAAACGTCGTCCGCCCCTGCATCAGGAAACTGAGGCCGTGCTGGATCATCGCCTCACTCTCGGAATCGAGCGACGAGGTCGCTTCGTCGAGGATCAGGATGCGCGGCTCGGCCAGGATCGCGCGCGCAATCGAAAGCCGCTGCCGCTGACCGCCGGAGAGCTTCACACCACGCTCGCCGACGATAGTTTCGTACCCGTCCGGGAAGCGCTCCGCGAACTCGTCAACGCGCGCAATCGAGCAGGCGTTCAGGAACTGTTCCTCGGTCGCCTCCGGCCGCGAAAACATCACGTTCTCGCGAATAGTCCCATCGAACAGGAACGACTCCTGCAGCACCACGCCAAGCTGGCTGCGGTAGCTGTCCAGCTTCACCGTCGAGAGATCGATGCCGTCCACCAGGATGGTGCCCGAGTCCGGCGCGTGGAAGGCGCAAACCAGGCTGATGATGGTCGACTTCCCCGAGCCGGAGGAGCCGACCAGCGCCGTCACCGATCCGGGCTCGGCATGGAACGAGATACCATGCAGCACCGGCTTATCAGGATCGTAGGAGAAACGTACTTCGTTGAAGCGGAGATCGCCGGCAACCTGCGGCAGGTCGATAACGCGCCCCGGCTCGTCATACTCCTGCCGCTCGCTCAGAATTTCGGCAGTGCGGTCCAGTCCGGCGATCGCCTCCGTAAGCTGGGTGCCAACGTTCACCACCTGGAAGATAGGAGCCACCATGAACGCGAGGAACATCGTGTACTCGACATAGCCGCCCGTCGTGATGTGGTTCGCGAGCGCCGCCCGCCCGCCCAGGTACATCACCAGCGATCCCATCAAACCCACCACGCCGGTGGAGGCAAGCGACAGCACAGACGTCATCGTGAGCGACTTCATCACGTTGTCCAGCAGCAGCTGCACGCCTTGCGAAAAGACTCCGGCCTCGCGGCCCTCCGCGTGATAACCCTTCACCACACGCACACCGCCGAGCGATTCCGTCAGCCGTCCGGTGACCTCGGCGTTGATCTTCCCGCGCTCGCGGAAGATCGGCCGCATCACCCGCAACGACTTCTGCAGCAGCGTGGCAAAGAGCACGATGACGACGAAGATGATGAGCGTGATCGTGGCGCTGATCTTCATCAGCACGACGAAGGCGATGAGCGCGGTGATGATGCCGCCAACGAAATCCACCAGCCCGGTGCCGATCAGGTTGCGCACGCCCTCAACATCGGTCATGATGCGCGACACCAGATTGCCGGTGCGATTGGCGTCGTAGAAGCTGACCGACAGCCGTCCGATGTGCGCCTGCACCTGCCGCCGCAGATCGGCGATCATGCGCTGCGCCGCCTTGGACAGAAGCTGTGTCAGGGCAAACGAGGTGGACGCCTGGATGATCGTAGCGATCATCACGGCACTGATGATGGGCAGCAGCAAGTGCTCCTGCCGCCTGTGGAGTACGCCGTCGACGAAAGGCTTCGATGCCGCCGGCAACACCAGACCGCAGACGCGGTTGATGATCATCAGCACGAAGCCCAATGCCAGTAGCGCCCGGCGCGGGCGGATCAGCCGCCACGCATGCGGCCACGCATCCGCAAGCTTTGGCTTGGGAGGCGGGCTGGCGTCGCGAGCGCGGTTGGCATTGCGCGCCGAGTGGGTGCGCTCTGCCTTGCTCGAGAAGTTGTTGGACCGCATACTCTGCAAGGCGTGCCCCCTAGGCCCGTGCGCGCCGCGCCGCAATGAACGAACGCACGCACAGCAGTACAAAAATCAAACAGAGAATGCTGGTGACCGACTGCACCTCCGCCGCCAGCAGATGACCAACCGGAACCCCGGCCACAGTGTCTGCATGCTGGCCGCCAAGATAACCGGCCAGCGCGATCAACCCCGGAATCGTGCCCAGAAAGCCGAGCAGCCCCACCGTGACGGCGATGTGCATCGCAAGCATCCGTCGCTTCTGGTCTTCCGTGTTGGCGAGAAATCCAAGCACTACCAGCAATAGCCCAAGCACCACCGGGATGAATGCATGCCAGAAGTGCGTTTCGACATAGCCGATCACACCAACCAGGGCGATCAGGACACCGAATACCATTGCGAGCTTAGCCATAACCTTCAGAATAGATGAACGGCAGGAGCTATGGATGCGAATCCGTGTCGCTTACCGCAGCGCCCCGAATTGCAGCCATGATCTCGCCCACCACCTGATCCGGTGGAAGATCACCCGCTACCCGGATTGCATCGCGCGGCAACTCGAGTGTCGCAATTTGGCTATCCAGCAGCGCAGGACTCATGTAGTGATTCTTGCGTTCCGCCAGCCGCTCCTCCAGCACATCCCGCGGCACCTCCAACAGCACGAACCGCAGCTCGGCCGTGGGAATGCCTTGGGATAGCTCATCGCGATACGACTGCCGCAATGCCGAGCAGGCCATCACACCACTCTTGCCCTTGCGATACCAGCCCAGCAACACCTCATGCAGGCTGGCCAGCCACGGCGCGCGGTCCTCATCCGTCAGCGGAATGCCGGCGTGCATCTTCGCCTTGTTCGCCGCGGAGTGATAGTCGTCCCCCTCCGCATACTCCCAATGCTCGGCCGCCGCCAGCCTGGTGCCGATCGTGGTCTTGCCGCTCGCGGTTACCCCCATCAGGACCAGAATCACGCCTTCGCTCCAATCATCCCTTCGTACCCCCAGCCACCTTCTTCAGTTCGTCCAAAACTTCATCCAGCTTCCAGTCATTGGTCGGGTACCACTGCGCTATCTTCCCATCCGGCGCGATGATCGCAGTCGAAAGTGAATGCGTAATCGTCTGGTTCTCACCCGGTGTCGCGCCCACGTCGAAGAACTGCAGCAGCTTCGGCAGCTCTGTCTTGGATGGCGCTGCGAAGTCCCAGTGCTCGAACTTCTCCTTCGTATAGTTGCCGGTGTACGCCTCACCATAACTGCGCAATACGGCCGGTGAATCATAGGCCGGATCGAAGCTGATGCTGAGCAAGTGCGTCCTCCGATAGAGCGCGGGATCAGCCTGCAGACTCTTGTCGATCGCTGCGAATTTGCGACTCATGCGTGGACAGTAGTCGGAAAGCGGGCATCGCGTGTAGATGAACGTAACCAGCACAGCTTTGCCGCGGAACTCTCGCAATGTGATCTGTTTGCCGCTCTGATTTGTCACGTGGAAGTCAGGCACCGCATCGCCTACGGCCGGAACATGATACTGTGTCTGTGGCTTGTAGTCAGGCTGCGCCTGCGCCGTGATCACGATCTCGTCCAGCAGCGTTCCACTCTCGGCAACCCGCAGCACCCCCGTCATGTGATCGCCCGGATGCAGGTCCTGCAGCACATTCGAATCCTTGACTTTGTACGGCATGGTCATGGCATCCATGAAGCCCGGAATCGCCTCGGAATCCACCGTGACCTCGCCATGCGCCGGATCTGTCCCGACAATGATTCCCTTCACCGCATACTGCTTCGCCGGCCCGGACTGCACATTGGCCGCCGGCCGCGCGTTGTTATGGCAACCAGCCGCCGCACCTGCGAGCACCAGCCCGCAGAGTAGCCCCGGCACAACTCGTCTCATCCTCATCTCCTCTCCATCATGCCACCTATTTAGAAGTGGAACCTGTAGCGCACTTCCGCCGAGAGCATCCGAGGGTCGCCCACGTGGCTGCCGCCAAAGGTATTGCTCAGGTCCACCTGGTAGCGCTTGTTGGTGATATTGGTGCCGATGGCGCGAACCGTCCAGCGCTCGCCGATGTCCTTGTTCAGCGCGAGGTCGAAGGTGCGGTAGCTGGGCAGATGCGCCGGCCCGTCGCCATTCAAGAAACCCGAGCCATAAACGAAGTCGAAGGCAGCAGTCGTCTTCCACGGCAATGCACCGTCGAAACCGGCGGTCAACGAATTGCGTTGGTCGTGATCCAGATAAAAGCCGCCCTCGGGCGGGGAGAAGTCCGTGAGCCCGCCTGTGACTGCACCAAAGCCCGCAGCCTGCTGATTGGAGTAGACGAGATGAGCATGCGCGTGACGCATCAGTTCCGGCGAGCGGACATTCGCCTCCCAGCCACGGATGCGCGCGCGATCGATGGTCAGAGGGAAGAACAGGTTGGAATTCCCGATCGCGTCATGATCGAAGAAATTGTGGGCACTGGTGCGGAAGTTGTCGAACGAGGCGGTCCATCCTCGATACGGAATCACCAGACCAACGTCGTATTGCTCATCACGTTCCCCGTGCAGAGGAAGGAACGCCAGATCCTGTGTCTGGGCGAACTCCAGCGCCGGTCCATTCAACGTATCAAGTGGCGGCGCCTGGTAGTAGCGCGAGTAGGAGCCGCGCAGCACCCAGCCGAGCCGAGGCAGTGTGATCGCCGTGCCCACGCGCGGATCCCATGCGTGCTCGCTGAAGCTGCCGTCGAAGTAGGTGAAGCGCAGCCCGCCATTCAGCGCCCACCACGGCGTGACCTTCCACTGCTCATCCACGAACGCAGCATCCACCTGACCGCGTGGTGCAATGCTTTGATGAAACGGAGTCACGCTGTCATCCGTAGATGTGACGGCGAAGCTCCGATCGTCCTGCTGGCCGAAGGCGTAAACGCCTGCGCGAAAATTACTGGGTCCCTTGACCTTCGAAAACACCGTCTGTCCACCCTCGTAGTAAGAAATGCGGTCATCGGTCGTGTTCAGTGGATCATCCGCACCGCCGACGTAAGCGGCACGGTTCGCGTGGAAAAACGGTGAGACGGTGAGCAGCGTGCCCGCTCCCAAAGAGTGGGTCCACGATCCAATCGCAAAGCCATCCTGCTCGCGATCGCGGTCGCGAATTCCCGTGGCTTGCTGATCAGGATCGTTCGGCACCTGGTAGAAATCACCGCGAAAGCCACCATCGAAGCGGAACTGGTCTCGCGCTGTCATGTTGAAGAGGAGCGACGTGAAGCCTCCGCCGCCGGAGCCCATGTTGTGCAGGTTCTGCTGCGTCGGTGGAGCGAGCGCGTAGTCCGTTCGGTTGCCGTTGCCGCTCACGTACCACGCAAAACGTTCAGAGTGATTGCCCAGGCTGATCTGATCGTTGGTCGCGTTGTATGTTCCGTAGCTCGCAACCAGTTCTCCCTGGCGATCACGCTCGAAGCCGGTGCGTGTCGCCACGTTGAAAACGCCGTAGGTCCGGTCGCCATACTCTGCTGAATAGCCTCCGGTGCTTGCTTCCAGGTAGTCGATGTCCTTGGGATCGAACTGCGGTCCGACATTGGTAGCAATGTTGGTGTTGGGCAAAGGCACGCCATCGATGGCCCACGTGACCTGGTGGCCGCCGCGCACGTGAAGCTGATCGTGCACGACGTACGCTCCAGGAACAAACTGCGTGATGACCCGAAGGCTGTTGCTCTGGTCCATGCCGGCGTAGCTTTCGATCTGCTGCCGTGCGATCGTCGTCTCTGTCGTAGAACTTGTAGTTTGCAGCGGAGTTTCCTGATCGTTAACCTGCACGGTTTCGTGCGGACCCGCAGGAATCAGCTCAAAGTGCAGCACCGGCGCGCTCCCGCTACGCACCAGTAGCGATTGCTGCTGCGCAGCAAATCCCGGCGCGACGACGGTCAAGCGGTATTCGCCCAACGGAAGTGCGTCGATTGCGAAAGCACCCGCCGCATCGCTTTCGATCTGGGCGCGATACTGCGATGCAACCGCGGCCACCTGTACCTCTGCGCCGGCGATCGGCCGATGTGACGGGTCATGCACCACACCGCGCACTGTCGCCAGCACGGTTGCGCTTGTGTACGTCACTGAGCACAGCAACAGACAAAGCAGCGCCAGTGCAGGCGCGACTCGTCGTTTTCTTTCTTGCAACACGACTCTCTCCGATCGGATTCTCGCATTTTATGTACGCGCGGGCAGGTGCGCTGCCGGCAGGAAGCCGGGCGCCAATCACCAGCGCAATTACGCGTCAGTCGAGAGAAGGAGGAGCGCGCGAGCCGGGCAGGCCGGCGAGAAACGCCGAGAGTGCGGCGTGTTCGGCAGCAG
>JBJMGC010000167.1:0-7099 GCA_045808105.1 Acidobacteriaceae bacterium
AGCACAGGGTGGAACAACATGCTGGAACATATCCGCGCCGCCGCCGAAGCCCGCAAGGCCGGCCGGCGCTGATCGGATCGCGTGAATGGTCGCTCGCTGGCTCCGCGGCAAGAATTGAGAAGCACAACAGGAATCACGAGGAGAGAGACATGGATAAGGACAAAGATACCCAGACGAAGATGAAGACGCCCCCGATCGTATCGTCGCAAGAGTGGGAAGCCGCGCGCGAGCAGCTGCTCGTGAAGGAAAAAGAGTTGACGCGGCAACGCGACGCGCTGGCCGCAGAGCGTCGGCGGATGCCGTGGATGGCCGTCGAGAAGAAGTATGAGTTCGAGGGGCCCAAGGGCAAAGTGAGCCTGCTCGATCTGTTCGAAGGCCGCCGTCAGTTGATTCTCTATCGCGCCTTCTTCGAGCCCGGCGTGTTCGGATGGCCTGACCATGCCTGCCGCGGCTGCTCCCTTGGAGCTGACCAGGTCTCTCACCTCAGCCATCTGAACGAGCGCGACACCACGCTCGTGTATGCCTCGCGCGCACCGCAGGCGGACATCGCGCGTCTGAAGACGCGCATGGGCTGGGAGATGCCCTGGTACACCATCACGGACAGCTTCGACAAGGACTTCGGCGTGGACGAATGGCACGGCCACAATGCATTCATCCGCGACGGCGACAAGGTGTTCCGGACCTACTTCATTAACAATCGCGGAGACGAGGCGATGGGAAGCACTTGGAACTACCTCGACCTGACGGCACTCGGGCGCCAGGAAACGTGGGAGGACTCGCCAGAGGGATACCCGCAGACCCCGCCGTACAAGTGGTGGAACTGGCACGACAACTACGCCGCCGGCGCTTCGCCCGATCCCAAGTGGGTCAACGTGGTGGAGAACGCAGGCCGCGAGCTAAACATCAGCTAACAGGAAGACAAAACTGAGAGAGGAGAATGCGATGCCAGTAGCAGAAGCCGTAGATCACAAGGTCGTATCCCACCAGGAGTGGGTGAAGGCACGCGCGGAACTTCTGAAGCGGGAGAAGGAGTTCACGCATGCGCGCGAAGCGATGGCGCAGAAGCTGCGCGAACTGCCATGGGAACCGGTGGACAAGGAGTACGT
This sequence comes from Acidobacteriaceae bacterium, assembly GCA_045808105.1. Taxonomy (GTDB): domain Bacteria; phylum Acidobacteriota; class Terriglobia; order Terriglobales; family Acidobacteriaceae; genus KBS-83. Next base: position 1,107 of record JBJMGC010000167.1, read on the forward strand.
CTTCCAGGGCGAAAACGGAAAAGTAACGCTCGCAGAGCTCTTTTTCGGCCGCAGCCAGCTTCTCGTTTATCACTTCATGTTCGCGCCTGGTTGGAACGAGGGCTGTCATGGCTGCTCGCTCATGGCAGACCACATCGATGGTCCCAACCAGCATCTGCGACATCATGATGTGACCCTGATGTGCGTTTCGCGCGCGCCCTACAGCAAACTGGCCGCCTACAAGAAGCGCATGGGCTGGAGCTTTCCCTGGGTCTCGTCCGAGGGAAGCGACTTCAACTTTGACTATGGCGTCTCCTTCACACAGGCGCAGCTCGATAAGGCCGAGCTTCCGTACAACTACAACGTGATTACGGAGAAGCGCTATCAGAGCGAGGAGCTGCCCGGCCTCAGCGTCTTCTACAAGGATCCATCGGGACAGATCTTCCATACGTATTCGACATACGCGCGGGGCCTCGACGTTATCCTCGGCGTGAATCATTTCCTCGATCTCACTCCCAAGGGCCGCAACGAGCGTGGGCCGGACGGCAAAGTCGTCGATTGGGTTAGGCGGCACGATCAGTATGAGCTCCAGCCGAAGGCCCATGCCTGCTGCCATGACGAGGCGCACACGTGAAGACGATAGAGAATGGCGCTCCGCGACGGCCAGTGTGCGCGTGCCAGCGTGTCGCTAGTGCTGCGGGTCCAGCCAGCGGTGGGCCTGCTGCGGAGAGCCGACGCAGCGGGCGCGCCCGCGGTGTCGCAGCGTGGGCGCTGCCCGGTGTTGCGCTCGCGCTGGTGCCGAAGTGCCCGATGTGCATCGCGGCATATCTAGCGATCGGCGGCGGCCTTGGCGTATCCCTCTCGGCCGCCGCGCATTTGCGAACCGCGCTGGTGTGGCTATGCTGGAGCGCACTCGCGGTGTTGGCGGTGCGCGTTGTGATGCGATCCAGGTCCGGGTTCAGATCACGGATATCCGCTATCGCGGCAGCCTGCGGGGTAAGATGGGCAGTGCGGAGAGAGGCACCGCGCTCCTCCGCGCGCGCTGCCGCGGCTTGATTCGTCGTTGCGTATTCCATTGCGCACCGGGCCAGCCGGGTATATAAAGCAGAGGCACTAACAGCAAAACTTGGTCCGATTTCTTCTGTGCAGCCGTCCTTTGCGTGTACGGATGGCTTCAGAATCGTGCCTCTGCTTTAGTTTTCGATTAGTTCGCCTGGCCGTAGGCAAGTCTCCCGGCTTCCCGCCAGGCTGTTTTCCGAGCAAGGGCCTTCCCCCATTTGCCGACTACCCCCCGCCATTCAACTGCTGCCTTTTCACGTTCGAGGGAAGGAATCTATGTTTAGCCAGACAATCGGATTTTGTGCAGGTCTGTGTCTCTGTATCGGCGGAGTTTGCGGATTTTCCGCCGCCACGGCACAGGAGACAGGTGCAAAGGCGACTCCGCCGCCAAAGGTTCTGCAGATCGATGTTGAAAATCTGAAGCCCGGCAAGTTCGGAGCGGCGCACCAGAAGACGGAGAACACGTTTGTGAAGGTATCGCAGAGCGACAAGTCGGCGGCGCACTACATCGCGATGCAGTCACTGAGCGGGCCGCCACGCGCCCTGTTCTTCTTTTCGTATGACTCCTTTGCGGATTACGAAAAGCAGCGCAAGATCAACATGAACAGTCCGACGGCGGGACAAATAGACGCCGCCTACGAGGCAGACGGAGAGCTGCTGACCTCCATGATGACGAGCATCTACACATTGCGGGATGATTTAAGCCATACTCCCAACGTTGCGATCGCGAACATGCGCTACATGCAAATCTCGCTCATTCACCTTCGTCCCGGACATCAGGCGGAGTGGGAGGAATACCTCAAGATGTTGTCGAGCAACCTGGACAAGATGGGGACCGGGAGACCGATTGCGGTTTACCAGAGCGCGTATGGCTGGGAGAACGGAGGCGTCTGGCTCTTGATCACTCCGATGAAGTCGCTGGACGAGGTGGACAAGGCCGATGCAAACGTTGCGAAGTTCCGCGAGACCATGGGGGAGGACAACACGAAGCACTACCGTGAGCTGGTGGCGTCTGCCGTCGCGTCCAGTCAACGCAACCTGTTCGCGTTTGATCCGGAGATGAGCTCTGTCCCGGATACCTGGGTGGCCGCGGATTCCTTCTGGAAGCACAAGTAGACCGGACCGTAACGCCCGCCACAGCAATGTAAATCGATGAGGGCGCTACCGCAGATGGCGCCTTCTTGCATTTGGAGCCGCTGCCGCCTCTAGGTATTTTGGATGGCATGCATCCGCGAATTTGACACGAGCGGTATTCACTGGAAAGCTGCACGGAGCAGACGGAAGCTGTTTCCGGAGACGCGTTCCATTGAAAACCACCAGAATGCTTTGCGGTGGCGCGGTCTTTCTCGCCGCGTTCCTCCTTTTTCTCGTTGAGCCGATGGCCGGCAAGCTGCTTCTGCCCAGCTTCGGCGGCTCAGCAGCCGTCTGGCTCACCTGCCTCGTCTTTTTTCAGACAGCTCTGCTCGCCGGCTATGGTTACGCGCATTGGCTCGCGGGCCGCTCCCAGCAACGTTGGCAGATGCCTCTCCACATTGCTCTGCTGGTGCTTGCGGCGATTGCCGCTCTGCTATGGGCGCTGCGCAGCCTGCAATTCAGCCATGCGGTTTCGCATCCCGTCGGCATGATCTTCCGGCTGCTGCTGCTCTCGATCGGGCTTCCATTTCTGCTGTTGGGGTCAACCAGCCCACTGCTGCAGGCGTGGCTCGCGCGGTTGGAGCGGGGCCAGATTCCATACCGGCTCTTTGCATTGTCCAATCTCGCCTCGCTGCTCGCACTCGCGCTCTATCCAGGCATTGTTGAGCCATACCTGACCCTGCGCACGCAGCGAATCGCCTGGTGTTGCGGATTCGCGTGCTTTGCTGTGCTCTTCGGAATGCTTGCCTGGAGGGTTCGCAAGACGCCTGCTGAGTCATTCGCGATGGAAGCCAGCCATGCACAGGATGAGCCACCGGCATCCTTGCGGAGCAAGTGTCTGTGGCTGTTGCTTCCGATGGTGGCCGCCATGCAGTTGAGCGCCGTTACCAGCTATCTCACGGCGAACATCGCCGCCATTCCGCTGCTGTGGATTCTCCCACTCGGCGCCTATCTCATCACGTTGATCATCGCGTTTGAATACGCGCGGTTCGTCCCGCGCCCGGTGCTCACGCGGCTGCTGGCGGTGATGCTTGCCGGCTTGGCATACATGCTGGCCAAGGCAGATGCGTGGCTACCGGCTGGCATCGGGATCGCATTTTTTCTCATTGAGATGTTCTTTGCCTGCCTCTACTGTCACGTCGAGGCTTATGCCCTGCGTCCGCGTGCAACGAAAGAGCTGACGGTCTTTTATCTGTTGTTTGCAGCCGGCGGCGCCATCGGATCGTTTCTGATCGGCATCGCGTTTCCGCTGATCTTTTCCTCCAACTACGATGTGGGGATCGCGTTCTTCGCGACAGCGCTGGCTGCATTGCTGGTGGTGTGGCCGGAGAACTGGCCCCAGCGCGTGCTCTGGTCTGCCTGTGCAGCGATGCTGTTGTATGTGATGATTCTGCTGCACGCAGCCTACCGTCGCGATACCTTGTTCTCTATCCGCAACTTCTACGCAACCTTGCGTGTGAAGCAGGACTACGACAGCAACCAGCACTGGGTGCGCACGCTGAGCAATGGGACCATCCAGCACGGCACGCAGATATTTTCCAAGGACTTGAGCAGGACCCCGACCACCTACTATGCGGAGGACTCCGGCGTGGGGCTGGCTCTGCGCTATTGCTGCGGCGAACGCGCGCGCAAAGTCGGCGTCGTCGGGCTGGGTGCGGGCACAATCGCAGCCTATGGCCGGGCGGGAGACCGCATGCGCTTCTATGAGATCAACCCGGCGGTCGAGCCGATAACGCAGCACTTCTTCACGTATCTGCGCGATTCACCGGCGCAGATCAGTTTCGCAGAAGGCGATGCGCGAGCCTCGCTGGAGGATGAAGCACCGCAGCATTTCGATGTGCTGGTGATCGATGCATTCTCCGGTGATGCCATCCCGCTTCACCTGCTGACAACCGAGGCGCTCGCAATCTACAAGCGGCACCTTGCGCCCGGCGGCATTCTGGCCTTCCACATCTCCAACCGGCATGTCGATCTGGAGCCGGCGATCTATCTGCTGGCGCAGGCTGCGGGGATGCAGGCCCGCACGATACATAGTCTGGCGGATGATCCGCGAGGTGAGTTCAGCGCCACCTGGGTGCTGGTGACAAACAACGGCGCATTCCTCACGCTGCCTGCCGTCGCGCTGCGCACGCGGGAGACAGAGCAGCGCGCCCGTCTACGACTCTGGACTGATGACTACTCCAGCCTGCTGGCGCTGCTTCGCTGACGAGAAAGGGCGCTGCCGAAGCAGCGCCCTCCTGTGTAGCAAACGTCGATTATTGGTGCGCCCGCGGCTGATCCTGCGGAACGGGTGCGTGAACGACGGCCAGGGCCTCCGGCGTCTCCTCTTTCAGCTCCGGCAGCGGGGACTCGAGTGCGATCTTCAGCACTTCATCCATCGTCTCGACGAAATGCAGCTTCATCGCCTTCTTCAGGTTATCGGGTAGCTCGGCGACATCTTTTTCGTTCTCGTTCGACAGGATGGCTTCGAAGATTCCGGCGCGGTGTGCCGCGAGCAGTTTCTCCTTGAGGCCGCCGATGGGGAGCACCTTGCCGCGCAGCGTAATCTCGCCCGTCATTGCGAGGTCGCGACGCACGGGAATTTTGGTGAGTGCGCTGGCGAGAGCCGTCGCCATCGTAATCCCGGCCGACGGTCCATCCTTGGGGATTGCACCTTCGGGCACATGGACGTGGATGTCGACGTTGCGATAGAAGTCGCGCGGCAGACCAAGCTGATGGGCGCGGCTGCGAATGTAGGAAAGCGCAGCCTGCGCCGACTCCTGCATCACGTCGCCAAGCTGCCCGGTCAGCGTCAGCTTGCCCTTGCCGTCGAGCACCTGCACCTCGGTCGAAAGGATGCTACCGCCCACCTCGGTCCAGGCCAGGCCGGTCACCAGGCCGACCTCGTTCTTTTCATGCGCCTGCGAGTCGCGGAACTTCACCACGCCGAGAAAGTCGGCGATGTTGTCTTTGGTGATTGCTTCCTTGTGCTTCGCGCCTGACTTCACGACCCGGCGCGCCACCTTGCGGCAGACGTTGCCGATCTCGCGCTCCAGGTTGCGGACGCCGGCTTCGCGCGTGTAGCTGCGCACGATTTCGGTCAATGCATCGTCGGAGAAGGAGATGTTCTTGTCGCTCAGTCCCGTGCCTTCGAGCTGCTTCTTCACCAGGTACTGCTTCGCTATTTCGATCTTTTCGGCTTCGGTGTAGCCGTGGAGCCGTAGAACCTCCATGCGATCCTGCAGCGGGCCGGGGATGGTATGCAGCACGTTCGCCGTGGCGACAAAGAGCACCTGTGAGAGGTCGTACTCCACGTCCAGATAGTGGTCCTGAAAATTCGAATTCTGCTCCGGGTCGAGAACTTCGAGCAGGGCAGAGGAGGGATCGCCGCGGAAATCCGAGGCCATCTTGTCTACCTCATCCAGCATGAAGACGGGGTTTTTGGTGCCGGCCTTCTTCATCGACTGGATGATCTGGCCGGGCAGCGCGCCGATGTAGGTGCGCCGGTGGCCGCGGATCTCCGCCTCGTCGCGCACGCCACCCAGCGACATGCGGACAAACTTGCGGCCGGTAGCCTTGGCGATCGACATGCCAAGCGAGGTCTTGCCCACGCCCGGCGGCCCGACGAAGCACAGGATTGAGCCCTTCGGATTTTTCACCAGCTGACGCACGGCGAGGAACTCGAGGATGCGCTCCTTGATCTTCTCCAGGCCATAGTGATCGGTGTCGAGCACCTTCTCCGCGGTGTCAATGGAGCGGGTTTCCTTCGACTTTTTCTTCCACGGCACGGCCAGCAGCCAGTCCAGATAATTGCGCGAGACAGTGGACTCAGCGGACATCGG
>JBJMGC010000168.1:0-3916 GCA_045808105.1 Acidobacteriaceae bacterium
AAACAATTACACAACACGAACATCTACATATCTAATGCATACGCACAGGTGCTGCGGCAGCGCTATCCCGGCCGCACCGAATGCCCGGACACTCACCTGCGCTTGACGGCACGCCATCAGGACGGCTCCCCGGCCGCCGGTTTGCGCCCGCAGGATCTTTATCTCTGGCTCAGCCTGGGGACGGCGGACATCCGCTCCATGGAAAGTGAAAGTGCGGAAAGTGAAAAGCCGGAGAAGCCGTCGTACACCTCGGCGCCGGCTACACCAAATACAAATGTGCTGATCGTCATCCGCCCCCAGCTTCCGGTCGATGCCGGGATGGCGGATGCCGTGCTCCGCAACCTGCAGGCAGCGCCAAATCGTCAATGGAAGATCGCCGTGCTGGCACCGGATGGAAGCGTTTCTCCCTTTCTGGCCCGCGCAGATCAGGCTGCACTCCGGAAGGCGCTGACGCACGTCGCATCCACTCCTGCAGCGCCGGGCATTGCGGACTGGGCGACCGCCGAGCGCAATGCATTCCGCCAGTTGCAGTCGCGTGCGGGCCGACACGTGGTCGTTGAGTTGACTCCGCTGGCAACGACCGGCCACGACGCATTCGCAGAGGATCGCACACTCGACCTGTTGGCGCGTGATGATATGGCGCAGATCTATCGTTTGGTTCACGGAGGGAAGGATCAGGTGGAAGCTACCGGGGGCCGCAGCGCCCCGACCGTCGACGCGCTCTTCCGCGACATCGTCGCCGATGCACCCGGAAGCTATGACCTGGTCCTGCACCCGATGTTTTCCTGCGAGCCTGGAACGTCCTATTCGCTCCGCATCACATCATTTCGCCCGGAAGTGCAGCTCTTCTATCCCACCACAATCCGCATGGCGGCAGCCGGGTCGCACTGAGCGGCCGGCGCGTCTATTCCGCTCTGAGCGCGCGCATCGGATCGATTGACGCAGCGCGCCGTGCCGGTAGATAGGCAGCAAGAGCAGTAACAGCCATCAGTAGGGTAGCCGGCAGGAAAAAGGCGAGGGGGCTTCCCGCGCTTATTTCGAACAGCAGGCTCGCGAGCAAACGCGTCGAGACGATCGAGCCAATCAGGCCAAACAAGACACCGATAAGCGTCAGCCGGAGACCGAGGCCCATGATCAGCCGCAGCACGTCGCCGCGCCGCGCGCCAAGTGCCATCCGGACACCGATTTCCTGCGTGCGTTGTGTGACTGCATACGCCATCACGCCGTAGATGCCGATGCATGCGAGCACCAGCGCCAGCAGCGCAAATGCGGAGACGAGAACAGAGCTCGCGCGGCGCACCGCCCTCGATTGATCGGCGAGCACGTCCATCGAGATCGCTTTGAAAACTGGAAGATCCGGATCGACACTCCACAGCGCCTGTTCTGCAGCTTTCGTCATCGCATCAGGGTCAGTTTGGGTTCGGATGGTGAATGCCACAAGCGGGAACGGGTCCTGACCAAACGGGCGATAGATATCGTTGTGCGTTGGCTGGTCTTGTCCAAACGCCTTCACATCGCCGACCACACCGACGATGCGCCACCAGTCCGGCTTATCCACGCTGCCGAGGTTGAGCTCCTGGCCAATCGGGTCCTTGCCCTTCAAGAAGTGATTTGCGAACGTCTGATTGACCATCGCCACTTGCTGGCTTCCTGCGCGGTCATCCGCGGTGAAGTTGCGGCCGCGCAGCAGCGGAATTCCCATCGTCGGCAGATATCCGGGGGTGATGATGCGGCTGTCTGCCTCGGGCTCCTGGCCAGGTTTTGGAAGCACCTGACCCCGCAGCAGAAAATTTGTAATTCCCCAAAAGCCGCTCAGCGGCAGGAAGTCGGTTGCGCCAGACGACTTGACGCCGGGCAGCGCATTCAGCTTCCTCGTGACCTCTTCGACAAAGACCCGCCTCTTTGTCTGGTCCGTTCCCGGGTAGCGATTCGCGGGCAGAAACACTTCCAGCGAGAGAAGGTGATCTGACTGAAATCCGAGATCGGAGTTGACCGTACGTTCGAAACTCGCGACCACGAGGGCGGCTGCGGTCAGAAGGATCAGCGAGAGCGCAATCTCGCTGACAACAACCGCGTTGCGAGAGCGATTCGAGTGCCGGGATGCGGTGCTGCCGCGTGTGTTCTCGTTCATCGCAGAATCGGGTCGCGCGCGCATCGCTCTCAGCAGCGGTGCAATCCCGGAGAGGACAGCGGTGAGCAGCGTGATTGCGCAGGCAAAGAGCAACACCCCGCCGTCCATCGGAATCCTGGTCACGTGGGGAATGCTCAGGTTGGCGACATCGTTCGGAAATAGCGTGAGCAGGAAATGCGTTCCGGCGTAGGCAAGAGTAATGCCGACGGCACCGCCGATCGCAGCTAGCACCAGGCTTTCTGTGACGAATTGCCGAAGGAGCCGCAGACGAGTCGCGCCCAGCGCGAGGCGCACCGCGATCTCCTTTTGCCGCTCGGCATCGCGAGCGAGCGCAAGACCAGCCGTGTTGGCGCAGGCAATCAGCAGCACAAGGATCACCGCCGCCATGAGCAGCCAGAGCGGCTTGCGAATGTCGCCAGCAAGTTGTTCGCGAAGCGGTTTCAGAACGACGCGGTTGCCGCTGTCTGTATCCGGATGCGACGCGGCGACCTGAGCCTCGACTGCGTTCACTGCTTTCTGCGTTTCATCGAGGGAAACGCCAGATTTTAGTCGGCCAAGGATGCGGATCCAGCGCTGGTCATAACTCTCAAGGGCGGAAGGTGCCAGTGCAGCGGGCGTCCACACCTGGACAGTGCTGGGGTAGTCAAAGCGTGGCGGCATGATGCCCAGCACGGTAAACCGGCTGCCATCGAGCGTGATGGGTTTTCCGACGATCGCCGGGTCTGCGTGAAATGTGGTGCGCCAGAGATGATTACTCAAAAGAGCGACTTGAGGACCGCCGGGGCGATCTTCCTTGTCGTTATAAAGCCGGCCCAGCTGCGGCTGCACGCCGAGGATTCGCAGGTAATTCGCCGAGACCGCATAGCCGATCAGAAGTTGCGGCTCGCCCTGACCGGTCAGCGTGCGCTGCACATCGTAGGAGGGGGCCAGGTCTTCGAAGATGCCGCTACGCTTCCAGGCCGCGAAGTCAGCAGCGCTGCTGGGATGGGGCTCTCCGTCGCGAGCATTGTTCGCCGTCCACACGGCTACGATGCGGTTCGCGTCTTTATACGGCAGCGGAGCGAGCAGCACGGCTTTGACCACAGAGAAGATCGCGGTGGTTGCTCCAACTCCGAGAGCCAGCGTGAGAATGGCTGTGATCGCAAAGCCGGGCGATTTGCGAAGCTGATGCAGTGCAAAGCGCACATCCGCCCAGATGCTTTCGATCGTGGGCCACTGCCACGCTTCGCGGCTGCGTTCGGATATGACAGTCGCATTGCCGAATTCGCGGCGGGCCTTCCGCGCAGCCTCGTCGCGCTGCAGCCCGTCTGCCATCAACTCCTCGGTTCGTTCGTCGAGGTGCTCCCGGATTGAGACGGCTAGATCGTCATAGCGGCGGCGACGTGAGAGGAAATGCTTGAGCCATTGCATTTGGTCACTCCGTGCGCAACGCGGTCATCGGTTCAATCGATGCTGCCCTTCGCGCGGGTAGATAGCACGCCAGAACGGCCACCACGAGCAGGGTCAGCGAGACGATAAACAATGTGATCGGATCGCTCGCGCGTACTCCGTACAGCAATTGAGAAAATCCGGACAATAGCCGCGCAAGCAGGAGTGCAACCATCGCGCCGGCTGCAACTCCGACGACCGCCAGGCGAAGCCCATGCCCGATCACCATATGCAAAATCCTGCTCCTCTCCGCGCCCAGAGCCAGCCGGATTCCGATTTCGCGGGTACGTTGCGCCACCGCATAGGAGATCACGCCATAGATACCGATGATGCCGAGTACCAGCGCCATCGCGCCGG
>JBJMGC010000169.1:0-17143 GCA_045808105.1 Acidobacteriaceae bacterium
CCACCATCAGGCCGATCAGCCCATACGTGGCGGCATTCGCGACCATAACCTGAACAAAGTGCATGGGTACATGGAAGTAAAAACTAACGAGCGCAACGGGTTGGCTGAAAACGATCAGGTTCCACATAGCCCGATTCGCGAAGGCATGCGAAACCAAATGCCCATTCGGAGCCGGTTTCTGCCAGTTTGCGGCAGGCGCTGCCCAAACTTTAGGTGGAAACCCAAATTTTAATGAAACACTCAGGACAGGCTTCGATACGCCGTCAGACACCGCGGGTATTAGAGTGCGACAAGCAATGAGGGCTAGGGGGTGTCATGGATGAAGAAAACTTTGAGGACGGCAGTTATCATAGTGTGCGCCCTGATGATCGCACTGATGGTGACCGTCTATGCGTTATTTCATGGCTACTTCGACCGTGGATTGTTCGAGGTTAAGCAGGCAACATGGTCCTCGTCTAAAGAGGTTGCTGTTGTTGCAAAGCGCTCTGATCATCAAGCGCTCAGTGGTGACCAGTATTTTGTGCTCATCGGAGACCATTCGTTCTCTACGCGCGAACTAACGCATGCCTACCACTCGAACGCGGTGATTTTTAGCGCCGACAGCGATTGCCTGAAAGTACATTGGGAAGATTCGCATAAGCTGGTTGTAACGTGTCACGACGGTTCTATCGAATCCACTCACATCGCTGTTCAACAACGCCGAAGCGGAGATGTTACGGTGTCATACACAAACATCCCCAATTTGTCGAGGTAGAGAATGGCGATTCAAATTCAGCGGCGCTACCCGTAGACTATGGGCCGCCTCATGTCGCCCGATCCGTCTGGACTGGTCTATGCGGATCGGACCAATCCGCAAACCCGGAATCTTTACGGCTATGTAGTGAACAATCCCTTGAGCCACATCGATCCCTGGGGCCTTGCGCTTCAGTACAATTGCACAGATAGTTCTACTACGGGTCCATCAGGTATCGGCTCCGACGGGTCCATTGTTCAGAATGTGTCGGTGACTTCAACCTGCACAGTGTTCGACGACGGGTTGGGTGGACCAATCAGCAACATCCCGACTGAGCAACTCAAGCAGTTCACCAATTTGCCGTCGCTACATGGGAACTGCCAAACGGGCTTCGGAGTAGGCCTTTCAGGTGGGTGCGGATACAGCAATGGGTGTCGGTGTTGCAGGTGCTGCGGCAACGGAAAGCGCCTCTTGGGACGACGAAAGTAATGATCGCGCAGCAACCCGCGACTATGAACCCGACAGCCGCCCACACCGCAATTCTGCGTTTCATGGCGCCGCTCCCGTTCATTCCACTTCAATTGCATGGTGCGCCTTGCCGCCACGAAGCGGCGCGGCGGTATTCCTTTTCCTAGCTCTTCGGCGGCCCCCCGGCAGATGGGTTGTACTCCTCGCGTTTGCGCCCCGGCTCGACCTTCGGCTTGGGCTTGGCAGGTTTCTTCTTTTCGCGGTTTCCGGTGTCTTTGTTTCCCATACGCTGAGTCTACCTGCAAACAACACCCTACATCCCAAATCTCTGCCGGTACGCGCTCGGTGACACTCCCGTGTGCCGCTGGAAGATCTGGCGGAAAAACACCGCATCCTGATAGCCCACCGCATCGCTGATCTCCTGCATGCTGCGATGATCGTTTTCCAGCAGCCGCTTTGCTGCCGCAACTCGCAGCTTCTGCAGATAAATCAGCGGGCTATCCCCGGTCGCCTGCTTGAAGCGGCGCACGAAATTGCGCGGGCTCATCCCCACACGTTCCGCCGGCTCCTCCAGCGGAAACGTGTGATGGAAATTCTCATGCAGCCAGTCCTGCGCCGCGGAGATGCTCTCATCGCTGTGCTCGGTCTTCAGCGGCACGATGGCGAAGCCTGCCTGCCATGCGCGCGGCATCTCGATGAGCAGTGCCTTCGCGCTCTGCATGGCTACTTCATGCCCGCAGAATCGCGCGACCAGATATAAGCTCAGGTCCAGCGCTGCGTTTACCCCGCCGCCGCAGTAAAAGTTGTGGTCTTCCGTCACCATCAGCTCCGGCATCCATCGCACCGCGGGATATTTCTCGCGGAACTTTTCAGCCAGACTCCAATGCGTCGTGGCGCGCTTGCCGTCAAGCAGACCAGTGGCTGCGACCAGGCCCACGCCGGAGCACACGCTCGCGATTGCTACTCCTTGTTCATTCCAGCGCTTCAGCCACGGCACCACCGGCGCATTGCGTTCCACCACGTCGTCGATGCCTAATCCAGTCGATGGAATAAAGATCAGGTCTGTCTTACGAATGTCCTTCAGGGCCATCGCAGGTTGTATATCGATCGGTCCATCACAATGCACCGCGTGTCCGTCCACCGATGCAGTAGTGACTTGGAAATGACAGATCGGCTTTTGGCCGGTGAAGTTGTTCCACAGCGTTCCTGTATGACGGAACACCTCCATCGGACCGATAGCAGTGGAAGAAAAAGTCTCGTCTAGAAACAAGATAGTGACATTCGTCATGACGAACCTCCCTAAAATGGCGCCGCTAAGCCGGGAATTTAGGAATGGCCGAAGAGCCTATGTAGGATGGCACGTCTGCCATCTTGTTACAAGCTATAACTCCACCTACCTTCGAGATAGAGAAGCAACTGATAGCAAGCTTGACTGCTGTAATTCGCAAAAAGTGCGCTGGAGGATGCCTCAGAAGGAGATAAGTACTATGAAACGGATTACAGCAATTGCGCTCTTCTTTACCGCAGGTTTCATCCCCGTCAGCGCCGCGTTGGCAGCGGCACACACAGTTGAGGCGAAGGTTCCGTTCGACTTTATTGTGCATAACCAGGTGCTCCCCGCTGGCACATACCGGATCACTCCCTTAGGCGGCAACGTACTAGTAATTGGGACCAAAGATAAGCCGGCTATGGAAGCGAGTACGATCTATGCCCACAGTAGCTTGGCGGCAAAGGACGATGGCAAGCTGGTCTTCAAGAAGTACGGCAACCAGTACTTCCTGCGCGAGATTCTCTGTGACTCTGCCCTCATCAATGCATCACTCCCAACGTCGAAGCTGGAAAAGAGGATCCAAAGCCGCGAAGAAGCACAGCTCAACATGAATCAGCCAAACATCGCCGCGGTCAGGTAGACGTGGTTCACCTTAGGGCCCGGAGATACGTCTCCAGGCCTTCTGTGTCAGCGCATCTTTGATCCATCAGGAGAGACTTATGAAGAGATATGTTATTGAGCGGGAAATACCGAAGGTTGGCAGTCTGGAGCGCGAACAATTGCGCGAGGCCGCTGCCAAATCGAACCATGCACTGCGTCAGCTCGGCCCGGATATCCAGTGGGTGGAATCTTTCGTGGCTGCCGACAAAACCTTCTGCGTGTATCTGGCCAAAGATGAGTCGCTCGTCCAGCGCCATGCAGAACTCAGTGGGTTCCCCGCAACCAAAGTCACGGAAATCAGCAAAACCATCGATCCGACGACTGCAGTGTGTCGTTGATCGATGTCCTCGTAACCGCAAACAGGGTCCCGTTCCTTTGAAGCTCGTTAACTGAAACGTTTGCAGGATCTATTGCACTATCTGGAAGAGGGGTCTCTTTATTTTTTGAAGAGTTCCCTGAAACTCTTGACTCAAACGATTAGTAAAAGGATATAAAAATGAATTCGCAACGGCACATACAGATCCTGCGCGTGCATCTGCTCGCTATGTCCAGATTGGCGCAACGTGCGCTCGACTACTCCATTAAAGGCTACGAGCTGCGCAATCTCGATTTCGCACGGCGGGTTCCTGCGGCAAATGGTGAACTCGACGCGCATTATCGCCAGATCAAAGAGCTATCCCGCGAGCTCATGAACGGCGGTGCTGCGAAGCCGTCGGACTCCCGGTTTGCGCTTGCTGCTGTGAGCATCGGCACGGCTCTTCACCTCACCCATTCCGCGGCTGCCGCCATTGCGCAGGACAGCGTGCGCCTTCTTGAAACCAGCGGAATACATAAGTGTGCCCCGCTGGATAGCATGGCGCAGCTCGTCAACGGATCCATACGGCTCTGCATCGTCTCTCTCTTTCAGCAAGACGCTGCTCATGCCAGAACCGTGCTTCGCCATCAGGAGACCTTGCGTTTTCGTGAACTCACCTCCAGCGCCCTGCATCCGCACATCGACCGCTGGGCTGGTGCGCAGGGCGACTTCGAGCGATCAGTGATTCGGAGCCTGGGCCAAGTTGCCAAACAGGCGCATGAGATCGCCGAGGCAATCCTGTTCTGGCTCGAAGGCAGACTCAATGTCGAAGGAAGACCGAGCGCATCCGTGGAGGGCAGACATATCTCGCTGGAATTTCCGTCGGCGCGACTGCAGGGGGACGCCGCGGGGCTGCGCCACGTTCCGTCGAAATCTATCCAGTCTGTGAAGCTCCCGCAGTGTTCCCCGTGCTGAGCCGCTGTCTGGCTCGTTCCGTGGCTGGCAACGGCGCACCCTAGACGTCGTTGCCCAGATGAAAGATCGGCTCCGCGCCGACCGCGCCTGAGAGTAGCGCCGTTTCCTCATGCGCCTCCAGCGGTTTGTAGTTCTGCGCCACATCCATCGCCAGCCGGAAGTACTTCTCTTCACCGGGAGGCAGCGCCGCGGTAATCGGATGCCCCAGCGTCCAACGCAGCCCCAGCGCGGCTTCATTCGGATACGCCGCGGGCTGATACCAGCACTTCGGCTCAGGATGGTTCTTCTTCTCTGCGGCAGGCCACGTCGTCTTCGCCATCCCTTTCAGCGCCAGGATGCCCATCTTTTTCTCCTGCGCCTTCTCGAGAATCTGCGGCCCAAACTTCGCCTGCGAGAACAGGACAAAATTCACTGGGAACAGCACCGTGTCGAATGGATAGCGATCCATCGCAGCCACCGCAGTCTCCTGCGAATGCACAGAGAAGCCGATGTAGCGAATCTTTCCTTCCTTCTTCGCCGCCTCCATCGTCTCCATCGCGCCGCCTGGCCCCAGCACCTTGTCCAGATCTGCCATCTTGGTCAGCGCATGGAACTGGTACAGGTCCACATGATCCGTCTTCAATAACCGCAGCGACTCCTCAAGCTGCTTGCGCGAATCGTCCTTCATACGGCCTTCGGTCTTGCAGGCGAGAAAGCAGTTCTTGCGATACGGCGCCAGCGCCGGACCAAGCCGCTCCTGCGCGTTTCCATAACTCGGCGCAACGTCGAAGTAGTTCACGCCGCGGTCCACTGCCTCAGCCACTATGTTCTTCGACTGTGTCGGGTCCTCATCCATCACCACGATTCCGCCGAAACCGATGATCGAAAGATGCTCGCCGGTTTTGCCCAGAGGCCGTTTCGCGATTGGTTGTGTTGCGCTTTGTGTCGGGCTAGGTGTTGGGCTGGCGGAAGCGAGGCGTGCACTTGCCGCTGCGGCTGCTGTGAAGGCGCTCTGCTTCAAAAAATCACGACGTTCCATGGGCGGGGTCCTCCTCAAAGGAACATAAGGACAGCTTAGCGCCGATTGGCAACCGCTGCGAATGCATCCCCGCAGATGTGTGCGACCCATCGCGTCGTGCCATCATCATTCAGCTAGATGCCTACACAAACCATCACCGCCCGGGGCATTCTCTTCGACATGGATGGCGTGCTCATCAGCTCCACCGGCGCTGATGAGCGCTGCTGGCTGCGCTGGGCCAAACATCACAAGATGGAAGGCGCCTTCTCGCTGCAGTCCACGCATGGGCGCCGGGCGCTCGATACGTTGCGTATCCTCCGGCCCGATCTCGATCCCATCCTTGAGCAGCGGCGCCTCGAAGACTACGACGCAGAGGACCACAGCGGGCTCATCGTTCTGCCCGGTGTTGAAAAACTTCTCGCATCGTTACCCGAGGATCGCTGGACCATCGTCACCTCGGCCACCGTGCGTCTGCTCCAGGGCCGCCTCGGTTACGCGAACCTGCCCACGCCGGCAGCACTCGTTTCTGCCGACATCGTTGCCAACGGCAAGCCGCACCCCGAGCCATATCTCGCCGGCGCCAAACTGCTCGGCCTCGCTCCCGCGGATTGCCTGGTCATCGAGGACTCACCCGCAGGTATCGAATCCGGCAAGGCCGCAGGCTGCAAGGTGCTCGCTGTGCTCTCGTCTCATCCGCAATCGGAACTCACCGCAGCCGACTGGTCCGTCGCCTCACTGGAGCAGGTCACCGCCAATCAACTAACGAACGGCGGTATGCGGCTGCACATCGAAACCTAGTGCCGCTATGCGCAGGCAACATCCCGCGCAACGAAACCATCTCTCTCTCTGGAGGCGAATAAAAAGCGTAAGGAGCAGGCGATGGCAGTTCAGGAAAAAGAGTTACGGAACGCGGTGGCGCGCGCAGAGCGAGCAGAAGCCAGAGTGGCGGAGCTCGAAGGTCGTCGACAGAATCCCAAGGATGCGGTCCCGGTGGAGAACGAACCAGGCCCGCGTTCGACCAGTGGCGAGGAAGAACTGCGGAAAGATTCCATGATGTCCCACCTGCTCGATTCTCTGAACCATGGCAAGGACATCGGACACTACGGCAGGTTGGTTTTTGCGATGGTCGCCCGTCACTTCATGCCCGAAGAGGAGGTCATCTCCTGGCTGATGCGTGACAAAGACTTCTCAGACGCACAGGCCAAAGCCATGCTCACACAAGTGGCAGGCCATGACTACAATCCTCCGCGCCGCGAGCGCATCCTGGAATGGCAGGCGCAGCAGGAGTTTCCCATCCTGCCCCATCCGGAGGATCCGGACTGCGGGAACGTTTATCGCAATCTCAAATTTCCCGATTCCATCTACGGCCACATCGAACAGTATCAGGAGCAGAAGGCGAGCGCCGAGTGACGCCGCCTTCGCACATCAGAAACGATAGAGCGTCACTTTCTCCGTGTGCAGCTCGCGCGGATCGAAACGCCAATACTCACCCTGGTCGTTCTCGTCCCCGTTCAGCCGTCGCCCGGCAATCCACTTGCCGTCCTCATACCGACCTTCGTCGATCGTGCCGATGCCCACCCGCTTCGCGCTCGAATCTCGCGGCGTGAACTTCACGCGAAAGCCCTCGCCCACTCCCAGAAATGCATCCGGCCCCGTCGCCATAATCAGGCCGTAACCATTCTCCGCATGCCCGCCAAAGATTTCATCCAGGCTCACCTGCACCTCATACCCCTGCATCACAAACAGCGCCTCGGACCGCGATTTATCCAGCACAAACCCGTGCACCTCGCCCTTGCTCTGCGCATCCAGCAGCATCGGCGCGATCGCGGCGACCGCGTTATAACTCACCCGCAACGCATACTCGCCACTCTTGTCTTTTTCCGCCATCTCACCCCTCGCCGGGGTCGCCCAGTTATCAATCCCGAATGGCGAAAAGCCGATCGCCGCATGCTCTCCCAGAATGTAGAACACATTGGCTGCGCCCGCTTCGCCATCGCGTGTCTCCGGCAAAAACAGCGGATTGTCCGCGCGATGATAGCGCCGCGCCCATCCATACACATCCGGCGAGTACAAATCCGGCGCATAGATATCGATCGCTGTCCCCGCCGCCTTCCACACATCGATCACCTGCGGCTGCGGCCCGCCGCTTGGATATTTGCCCGGAATCGCTTCCGGGCCGCCCAGCCACGTGTTCACATACATCGGCAGGTCGTACGCTGCCTTGCCCTTCGCGGCCACCGCCTGCACATATTTTGCGTAGTGCCACGCCATAAAGATTTCATCTGCGCGCGGCGAATCACCAAAGACCTCCGTCCACGTTCCGCTGGTCTTCGCGCCGTGTTGCTCCCATAACGCGCGCAGTTCGGGATTCAACGACTGATGGTGCTGGTCGAGATACCGCAGCAACTCACCCGGCACGGCACTGGCAAATGCACGATTCGCCACATCGGAGTGATCGCGGGTGCTGCCCAGCACGCCCACTTCGTTCTCCACCTGCATCATCACCACGGTGTGATCGTGCGCATCCACTTCCCGCAAATGCTGCATCAGTGCCGCGAACGCGCGTTCATCCGCCGCGCGCGTCTCCTCGCCAAAAGTGCTCAGGATATTCACTGGCCGGCCATCCTCCACCACGCGCGGAAAGCGCTTCGTATCCTCCTTCACCCATACCGGCGGATAACTCGACATCCCGTTCTTCCACGACGCCAGCCACAGAAACACCAGCCGCAGATGCTGCTTCCGCGCAGCAGCCAGCAATCCATCCACCAGCGCGAAATCGAACTTACCCTCAGCCGGCTCGACCAGTTCCCAGCTCACCGGCGTCAGCACCGTGTTGATCCCCAACTCCGCCAGCTTCGGCCACTCCGGCTCCATGTAACTCAAATTCGACGAGCTCGAGTTATGGATCTCCGCGCCTAGCACCAGATACGGCATGCCATCGACGATCAGCTGCGTAGCCTCGCCCCGTTTTTGCAGGTGCGGCGCACTACCTTGCCCATAGACGGCGCCGGCGAAAGCGCAAAGAAAAAAAGAGAAAGTAGAGAGCGCAAGAAAACCGTATTTCATGGCACCCAAAATCTACCACCTCGCCGTCCAGTGTGACCCACTCGCTAGCTTGTAAGCCTGTCCCGGCCAGCTTGGGATCACGTGGCCATTCGTGTTACCCTCCACTTACAGATGAAGCTTCTCGCCCAGCCCGCCTGTTGTTGTTGTCGATAAGCGCGCGCCGCCTTCCGGCTGAGATATCGTCTGCCCTCCATTCCAGTTAGCACTGTTACATCGCAATAGCCTGCAAAGGTAATAAGCGCCACATGAATCAGTTCTCTCTATCTAGATCGCGAACCGTGCTTCCGTCGCGCCGAGCGTGTTGTCGCCTCGCAGGATGTTGCGCCTGTTGTTGTCCTCCGCAGGCGAACTGGGAGCGCCGCCACCCGTAGATAGCCAGCAAGCGCGCCGCTCCTCTTCACCCATGCTTCACGTGATCTGGAGATCAGCGCATGCGCTTCACCACTGCACCAACTCTCGCCGGCATCTTCGCAGCACTCGTACTCACCGCCGCGCCGTCGCACGCACAGGTTGTCGGCGGATCGATCGGCGGAGTCATCACCGACGCCTCAGGCGCCGCGATTCCCGGCGCTGCAGTCGTGATCCGCAACCAGGAGACTGGCAGCGAACGCCAGCTCGTCACCAATGGCGAAGGCCTCTACAGCGCTCCGTCGGTTCCCATCGGTCGCTACTCCGTCTCCGCCACTGGCCAGGGATTCGCCACGCAGCAGCGCGATGGCATCGTGGTCACGGTAGGCCAATCCGTTCACGCCAATCTTGTACTCTCCGCTAGCCAAGTCAGTCAGCGCGTCGAAGTCACCGACAAGCCCGCGCCGGTCGATCTCAGCACCCAGCAGACCAGCGGCCTGGTCGACGAGCGCCAGGTAAAAAATCTGCCGCTCAACGGACGCTCCTACGACCAGCTCCTCACGCTCAATCCCGCCACCGTCAACTACACCGCGCAGCGCTCCGGCAGCATCGGCACATCCAACTCGTCGGTCGGCAACATGTTCTCCGTCTCCGGTCGCCGCCCGCAGGACAATCTCTACCTCCTCAATGGTGTCGAGTACACCGGCGCCTCACTCATCAATGTCACGCCGGGCGGCACCAGCGGCCAGCTGCTCGGCGTCGACGCTGTGCGCGAGTTCAACGTCTCCAGCGACACCTACTCCGCCGCGTTCGGCAAACGCCAGGGCGCGCAGATCAGTATCGTCACGGCCAGCGGCTCCAACCAATTGCACGGCGCTGCTTACGAATTCCTGCGCAACAGCGCGCTCGATGCGCGCAACTACTTTGACCAGCAGCAGATTCCCGAATTTCAGCGCAACAACTTCGGCGGCTCACTCGGCCTCCCCATCCGCCGCGACAAGGTCTTCCTCTTTGGCAACTACGAGGGTTATAGACAGAACCTCGGCCTTAGCAATGTCGCGCTTGTGCCCGACGCCAATGCGCGCCAGGGCCTGCTTCCCACCGGACCCGGCGGTTCCCTCGTGAACGTCGGCCTTGCGCCGGGTGTCTCGAACCTCCTGCAACTCTGGCCCACGCCGAATGGCGCGGAACTGACTAACCCATCCACCGGCCAGCCCACCGGCATCGCGCGCGCCTTCAGCAATCCCAAGCAGACCATCCGCGAAGATTTCGGCACCGCGCGCGCCGACTACAACCTGGGTCCGAAGGATCTTCTCTTCGGCGTCTACACCATCGACGATTCCACCGCTCACACCCCCACCGCCAATCCTTTCGCAGTCATCGATGAAACCCTGCGCGAGCACGTCGCCAGCGTCGAGGAGCAGCACATCTTCTCGTCTCGCCTGCTCAACACAACACGCTTCGGCTTCTCCCGCGCATCCTTCTATTTTCTCGGCAGCTCCACCGTCGACATTCCCGGCTTCGTCGCCGGTCGTCCTATCGGCGCCATCGTCATCTCCGGCTCCACCGCCTCCAATGGCGCATCGCAGATCACCGGCGCAGGCGGCAATGTCGGCAGCAACAACGCCGTCGCGCGTAATCTGTTTACCGTCGACGATCACGTCTACTGGACCTTCGGCCGCCATCAAATCGAAATTGGCGGATGGCTCCAGCGCCTGCAGAGCAACGACAACCTCGCGCAGAACCAGGACGGACAGGCCTCCTTCGCTACCTTGCAAAGCTTCCTGCAGGGCACTATCAAAACCTTCACCATCGTCCCCTCGCCCACGCCGCTCAACTGGCGCTCGTGGTTCGGCTCTGGCTACGTTGAGGATGTTTGGAAGGCCACCCCGCGCCTCGAACTCCGCGCCGGTTTGCGTGTGGAAAGCAGCAATGGCTGGAATGAGGCCAACGGCCGCGCTGCGAACTATCTGTTCACCAACGGCATCATCAACACCAGCCCCACGGTCGGCTCTTCCGCGCTCACGGACAATCGCGCAAAGTTTCTCCCGCAGCCGCGCGTCGGCTTCGCATGGGACCCGTTCGGCAAGGGCACCACGGCGATCCGCGCCTCATTCGGCGTTCAACAGAGCCTGCTCGACAACCTCAACTACCGGCTCGACCAATCCGCGCCCTACAACGCCACCCTCAGTTACGCCGGCAGCACCGTCTCCGATCCTGTCAGCGGGAAGGGAACCATCTCGCCCTCCAGTGTGCAAACCAACATCGCAACTCCGAGCACGCTCGCGTGGACGCTGAAGCTCGAGCAGCAGGTCGCGCCGCAAACCTCACTCACCCTCGCCTACATCGGTTCGCACAGCTATCACCAGATACTCTCTGAGGATCAGAACGAGCCCGCGTTCGTCGTCTGCCCGAACGCCGCCTGCCCCGCAACGCTCGCTGCCGGCACCGTCTACTATCCGACGACGGTGAAGGCCAACCCTGCTGTCACCAACACGACTTCGTGGGTTTCAAACGGCAACGCCAGCTACAACGCGCTTGAAGTCGATGTGCGCCGCTCCTATGCAAACGGACTGCAGTTCCGCGCCAACTACACCTGGTCGAAGAACCTCGACAACGGCTCCGCATGGAACACCAGCGTGTCCGCCAACACGCCCGCATTCGTCAGCGTGCCGCAGCGTCCTGATCTCGACTGGGGTCCTGCCGCTACGGACATGCGTCACATCGCCTCGCTCAACGGCTCCTGGGATCTGCCCTTCGGCCGCAATCGCCGCTTCGCATCCGGCTTCACTCCGCTTGTCGACGCTGCCATCTCCGGCTGGACGCTTTCCGCCATCTCCAATCTGCAATCCGGGTTTCCTTTCACGCCCCAGCTCGGCTACAACCCCACCGGTTCTGGCGACACACGCAACCCGGTTCGCCCAGACGTAAACCCGAACTTTCACGGTTCGCTCTACGCCAGCGGATCCACCGCCGCGCGCGCGAACCAATTCTTCAACCCCGCCGCATTTCTCGCACCCGCCCCTGGCGCCGTCGGCAACCTGCGCCGCGACACACTCACCGGCCCAGGCTTCGCGAACCTCGATTTCTCCCTCGCGAAATCCACCACCATCCACGAGCGGATACACGCGCAGTTCCGCGCAGAGTTTTTCAATGTGCTCAATCACACCAACCTGACAACACCGAATCCCGTCGTCTTCAGCGCCGGCCCGCAGCAAAGCACAAGCGCATCCACCCTCACCCAATCCGCGGTCCTCAGCCCAACCGCAGGCGTCGTCACCTCAGCAGCCACCAGCCGCCAAATCCAGTTCGGATTGAAAGTGCTGTTTTAGAAATATCGAAAGATGCATTCGAAACAATCCCGGTGCCCCATCCTAGCGAGCTAGGGTGGGATGCTAGCCAAGCGACCTTCAAAAAGGAAAATGGCGTGAGCCAAAATCTCACGCCACCATGCTCTAGTCTTTCGCTGACTCGCTGACTCGCTGACTCGCTGACTCGCTGACTCGCTGACTCGCTAAAACTTAATTCAAGTGCCCCATCCGACCCGCGCGATAATCCTCTACCGCCTGCTGCAGCTCTTCGCGCGTGTTCATCACAAAAGGCCCATAGCTCGCCACCGGCTCACGGATCGGTTCGCCGCTCAGGAGCAGCAATTGCGTATCCGCCTTCGCTTCAAGCGTCACGCCGTCGCCTTCCTCGCTCAGTGGAGCGATCTGCGCCTCACCGTGCAACCGTTCAGTTCCGTTCAACAGCACATCGCCCTGGCGCAGCACCACCGCCGCATTATGCCCATCCGGCAGCGGCAGTTCAAAACGCTGGCCCGCCTTCAGGATCACGTCGAACAGATTCACCGGCGTAAATGTCTTTGCCGGCCCGATCCGTCCCAGCAGTTCACCCGCAATCACTCGAGCGTGCCCGCCGCCTTCCAGCTCGATCACCGGAATCTGATCCTTCGTGATCGCCTGATAGCGTGGCTTCGACATCTTCTCCGCCTTGGGCAGGTTCACCCACAGCTGCACCATCTCGAAGATCCCGCCATTCTTCGTGAACTCCGCCTCGTGCAGCTCCTCGTGCACCACACCGGAAGCCGCGGTCATCCACTGCACATCGCCCGGATAGATCACGCCGCTATTGCCCGCTGAGTCGCGATGTCCCACCGATCCCTGATACGCAATCGTCACGGTTTCAAATCCGCGATGCGGATGCTCGCCCACCCCGCGTGGCTTCTTCGCCGGCTCAAACTTGCTCGGCCCGGCGTAGTCCAGCATCAGGAACGGGCTCACCTCGCTCTCGATCCCGTTTGAGGGAAAAAGATTCCTCACCGGAAAGCCATCGCCCACCCAGTGGTTCGATCCCGCGCCATACGTCCCCAGCACCTTCTTCTGTGTCGTCATACCCTTCTCCTCCTCGCGCCCCGTGTTGATGCCGGAAGCGCCTCCTTCTCCATCCCTGACGAAGAACTCTTGGTAGCCGCCTTTGCAGGGGACTCCTCTGCAATCCGCCCCAGCCGCCGCAACAGCGGCAGCAGCACCTTTCGCTCCTCAATTGCGAATTCCGCGAGCGCCTCCTCCATCTCACTACGATGTTGCGCGAACGCCCGCTCGATCAGCCGCCGTCCTGCAGCCGTCAAATGCACGATGCACGCCCGTCGGTCATGCGCGTCGTCCTCCCGCCGCACCAGCCTCCGCGCGGCCAGCCTGTCAATCGCTGCCGTCACCGAACCGCTCGTCAGCAGAACCTTCGCGCCCAGTTGCTTGGCCGACAGCGGTCCGCGATGTAGCAATGCCTCGAGCACACCGAAGTCGCTCAGCACCATCCCGAACCGCGCAATGCTGCGTTGCGCCTCGGCCCCCACCGCCCGCCCGGCCTTCCAAAGCACCAGCCACAGATGAATGCCGCTCAGGTCTTCCGTTCTCCCGGATTTGCCGCCGTTAGCCATGTGCCTTGATATAAAGATGCTTGACATCAAGAGAAGATTCATCCTCCGATCCGGCAAATCCGCCATGCGACGACGAAAAGCCGGAATCCCTCGATCCCCCGTACAATCCCTGTCAAACCCTATGTCGCTGAATGAACTGCTTAAGTCTCGCCGCACCTTTCTGAAGCACGGCTCGCTCGGACTGGCGGCCGCCGCCGTTGGCTGCCACACTCCCTCCCAGCCTGAACAGTCCCCCGCTGCTCCCGCTTCCAGCGCCGCTGCACCGCCGCCGGGCACGCCGCCCGCCTTCGGCACCGCGCCTCCCGTCGGGCCTGAGGTCTCCGCCATCACCTTCGCCGAGGCCGAAAGGCTCGTCCGCGTCTCGCTCACCACAGCAGAGGAGAAGCAGGCCGCCGAAAACTGGCGCCAGGCCATGGCTCCGCTCTACGAGCGCCGCACCGGTCCACGCAAAATCACGCTCGAGCCCACGCTCGCACCCGCCACGCAGTGGAACCCCATGCTGCCCGGCATGCCGCCGCCTCCGCAGCACGACCGTTTCATTCCCGCGCCTGCAGCCTTCGTGCCCTTGCCCAGGAACGAGCCCCAGAGCGATGAGGACATCGCCTTCGCCAACGTCGCCCAGCTCAGCCGCTGGATTCATGCACG
Organism: Acidobacteriaceae bacterium; assembly: GCA_045808105.1. Taxonomy (GTDB): domain Bacteria; phylum Acidobacteriota; class Terriglobia; order Terriglobales; family Acidobacteriaceae; genus KBS-83. Next base: position 14,397 of record JBJMGC010000169.1, read on the forward strand.
CCAGCTCACCTCGGAGCGGCTCACCACCATCTACCTCGATCGCCTGCAGCGCTTCAATAACACCCTCCACTGCGTCATCACGTTGACCAAAGATCTCGCGCTCGCGCAGGCGAAGCAGGCCGATCGCGAGATCGCGGCCGGCCATTATCGTGGTCCGCTGCACGGTATTCCCTGGGGCGCAAAGGATCTGCTCGACACGGCGAATATCCCCACCACATACGGCGCGGAGCCCTTCCGCAACCGCGTCCCGAAAGACGATGCCACCGTCGTCCAGCGCCTCACCGCCGCGGGCGCTGTGCTCGTCGCCAAGCTTTCGCTCGGCGCGCTCGCGCTCAACGACATCTGGTTCGGCGGCCAAACCATGAATCCCTGGCTGCTTGAAGAAGGATCCTCCGGCTCCAGTGCCGGCCCCGGCGCCGCCACTGCCGCCGGCCTCGTCGGCTTCGCCATCGGCAGCGAAACCGGTGGCTCCATCGTCAGCCCATCCATGCGTTGCGGCGTCACCGGCCTGCGTCCCACCTACGGTCGCGTGCCGCGCACCGGCGCCATGACGCTCTGCTGGTCCCTGGACAAGCTCGGCCCCATGGCCCGCTCGGTCGAAGACACCATATTCGTCCTTCGCGCCATCAGCGGCCCCGATCACGACGTCCCCGGTGGCGGCGACCTCGCCTGCGTCCCAAGCCACCTCGACTACAACGCCGCTCTTCCGATAAAAGGTATCCGCATCGGTTACATACCGACGTGGCTCGCCGAGCCGCCCGCCACCGACGTCGATCGTGCCGCGCTCGAGCAGGTGAAGAAACTCGGCATGGAGCCCGTCCCCATCGCGCTGCCCAACTGGCCCTACGACTCCTTAGACTTGATTCTCTTCGCGGAAGCCGCCGCCGCATTTGAAGAGATCACTCTTTCGCGCGGAATCGACCAGCTGAAGGCGCAGGTGCCCGACGCCTGGCCCAACATCTTCCGTCAGGCACGCTTTCTCTCCGCGGTCGATTTCGTGCAGGCCGATCGCTTACGCCGCAAAGTCGCCGAGCAGATGATGGAGATCTTCAAGAAAGTCGACATGCTGCTCGTCCCCTCGCTGCGCGACGAGATGCTCACCCTCACCAACTTCACCGGCCATCCATCACTCACTCTGCGCGCCGGCTTCATCGAAGTCAGCGAAGCCCGCAGCGACTGGGCTCCCGATCCCAAACATCCATTGCCGAAATTCAATCCGCCCCGCCGCGTCCCCCACGGCATCACGCTCATCGGCAAGCTCTTCGAAGAAGGCCTTCTCGGCCGCGTCGGCGTGGCCCTGGAGCGCGCCTTCAACGTAGCCCAGGAGCGCCCGAAAGGCTTTTAAGCGCATGACTGTAGAGGTCGCCGCCATGATATTCGCAGGCATCGCCGCGTTGCTTGCTGGACTCGTCCTCGCACGTGCGCGGTTCCAGGGAGCTTCCGGCGTCGGCAGGATTTTGGTGCTCGGGCCAATCTGCGTGGCCTGCGCGATCGCGATGTTTGCTGCCGAGCACTTCACAGCGGCCCGCGATCTCATGCCTATCGTGCCACCCTGGCTGCCCGCGCCGCTCTTCTGGACCTACTTCGTGGGCGCCGCGCTGCTGGCTGCGGCCATCAGCTTCATCGTGTGGTGCCATGTGCACTGGTCGGCAGCGTTGCTTGCCGTGCTGTTCCTCATCATCGTCGCCACCATCGACCTGCCCAATCTGCCCGCGCATACGCATGAGCGGCTCTTCTGGACCCTCACCGTACGCGAAACCGCCTTCGCCGCCGGAGCGATGGTGCTAGCAGGCAGCGTATGGCCGATACGTAACTCAGTAGGTATCGCGGCCCCGGCTGCAATAACAGTTCGTTTCGGCCGCGCAATCGTCGCCGCGATCATGATCTTCTATGCAATCCAGCATTTTCTTTATCCCCGCTTTGTGCCGGGCGTTCCGCTGCAGAAGCTCACCCCGGCGTGGATGCCGGCTCCCACGCTGCTGGCGTACTTCATCGGAGCCATCCTGCTCCTCGGCGGCATTGGGCTATTCATCCGCCCCACCATCCGCATCGCTGCCGCCGGTTGCGGGATCGTCCTTCTCCTGCTCACGGCGTTCTTCTACCTTCCTATCTTCGCAATGGAAATCCACACCCCGCTCGCGTTGGAAGGGATCAACTACATCGGCGATACCTTGTTATTCGCAGGGACTGTTCTGCTAGCAGGCCTGGGAGCGGATCAACCAACAATCTGAGAAGCAGTCGAGGCGATCCCTTCCTCTGGTGACGTGACCATAAGCCGACTTACGATAAGTAATCCTGCGCGACCTTCTTTGTTGCGAGCGTAAAAGAACACCATTAGCATTTTCCTGCGTGACAATTTGGACAGGGAGCCATAATGCCGATCGGGAGACGTAAGGTACTCTACCTTCTCGCTTGTGCAACCGGGTGGCCGGTTGTGAAGGGCAGCACTGCATCGGCAGAGATCGCAGAAAAGCATTTGGCCGGGACATCGATTTCGGATGCCTCACAGGCGTCTTCGCATGCTGAAACGGCGTCAAGCGAGAGCGTGCCGGCGGAGCGAGTACTCGGAATCGGTGGTTTATTCTTTCGCGCTCGCGATCCCAAGGCGCTCGCGGAATGGTATCGCAGCCACTTGGGAGTGGACCTGATTCCTAGTGACTACAACCACTCCGGGTGGCACACCGAAGCAGGTCCTACAGCGTTTGCGCCGTTTTCTCTTACGAGTAAGTACCTCGGTGATCCACACC
>JBJMGC010000170.1:0-11528 GCA_045808105.1 Acidobacteriaceae bacterium
AATTTGGGGAGCTGCGGCCGCGCATCACCTGGGACCGCGTGCACAATCTGCTGACGCCGCGCGAGGGCGCGAAGATGCTGGCGATTCTGAACGGCGGCACGATTCCGGATCGCGGGCTGTATGGCGTCTTTCTTTCCGGCACGGAGGGACGGCCGGTGCGCGTGGGCGAGCTGGACGAAGAGATGATCTTCGAGAGCCGCACGGGGGAGACCTTCATCCTGGGCGCGACGACGTGGCGCATTGACGAGATCACGCACGATCGCGTTCTGGTGTCGCCTGCGCCGGGCGAACCAGGCAAGATGCCGTTCTGGCATGGCGACACGGCGGGGCGGCCCTTGGAGTTCGGACGCCGCATCGGTGCGCTGGTACGGGAGCTGCGCGAGATGCCGCGCAATGCGGCGATGTCGCGTCTGACGCGTGAGCACGATCTCGATCCGCAGGCGGCGGAAAATCTGCTGCGCTTTTTGGCCGATCAGGAGTTGGCGACGACTGCGGTGCCGGATGACCGCACCATCGTGATCGAGCGCGTCCGCGATGAGCTTGGCGATTGGCGAGTGTGTGTGCTCACACCCTTCGGCAGCCGCGTCCATGCGCCGTGGGCGATGGCGATCAGCGGGAGGCTGCGCGCGAGCGGTCGCGGCGATGTGGAGATGATGTGGGCAGATGACGGATTTGTGCTGCGCTTTCCGGAGACGGATGCGGCGCCGGATCCGGAGCTGATCCTGCTCGATCCTGTGGAGGCATCGGACCTGGTGCTCCGTCAGCTTGGCTCGACTGCTCTGTTTGCCGCGAAATTTCGCGAATCTGCGGCACGGGCACTGCTGCTGCCGCGACGCCGCGCTACGGGCCGAGCGCCGTTGTGGGCACAACGCAAACGCGCATACGACCTGTTGAGCGTGGCGGCCCGCTATCCGGCGTTTCCCATGCTGCTCGAGGCATATCGCGAGTGCGTGCGCGATGTCTTCGACATGCCCGCGTTTCTCGAGGTGCTGCGTTCGGTGAATGCGCGAACCACACGCGTGCATGTAGCCGACTCCAAGACGCCATCGCCGTTCGCGTCGTCGCTGCTGTTCAGTTATGTGGCAAATTACATCTACGACGGTGATGCGCCGCTTGCGGAGCGACGTGCGCAGGCGCTGTCGATTGACCAGGAGCAGTTGCGCGAGCTGCTGGGCGATGCAGATTTACGCGAGCTGCTGGATGCGGATGCGATTGTCGAAGTGGAAGGGCAGCTACAGTCGCTCACAGATAACCAGAAGGCGCGCGGCGCAGATGGTATTCACGACCTGCTGCTGCGGCTGGGCGATTTGAATCGGGCCGAGCTGCTGCGGCGGCTCGCAGCACCGGATGTGGCGATTCACACCGAACGGCTGCTACGCGCAAAGAGGCTGCTGGAGGTAAAGATTGCGGGTGAGAAACGGCTGATCGCGGTGGAGGATGCGGCGCGATATCGCGACGCGCTGGGGATTCCACTTCCGCCGGGATTGCCGAGGGCGCTGCTCGAGCCAGTGGCGCAGCCGGTGCTGGAACTGGTGCGCCGCTTCGCGCGCACGCATGGGCCCTTCACACAGGGCGAGGCGGCGGGACGATTTGGACTGGATGCGAAGCAGGTGGAAGCGGCGCTGCGCAGACTGCTGCTCGATGGCCGCATCGTGGAAGGCGGATTCCGTCCGGGCGGCGTCCACCGCGAGTGGTGCGATGCCGAGGTGCTGCGGCTGATCCGGAGAAAGTCTCTAGCTCGGTTACGAAAAGAAGTGGAGCCGGTGGAACAGCAGATGCTGGCCCGGCTCAACACGCACTGGCAAGGTGTGCTGCAGCGGCGCCGCGGCCTCGATTCGCTGCTGGATACAATCGAGAGCCTGCAGAGCGCGCCGCTCCCGGCGTCGCTGGTAGAGACGGCAATCCTTCCGGCGAGGCTGGCCAATTACGCCCCGGGACAACTGGACACGTTGATTGCTGCGGGCGAGGTGGTATGGGTGGGACTCGATCCGCTGGGCGAGCATGACGGGCGCATCGCGCTTTATTTGGCCGACCGCCTGCGTACGCTGTTGCCGCCAGTGCGGCAGAATGCGCTGGCTGCAGTTGAGCCCACCGTGAAAGAGCAGACGGTACTCGACCAGCTGGAGCGGGGTGGCGCGATGTTCTTCGCGCAAATCCACGATGCTCTGGGCGGCGGGTATCCGGGCGAGACGCTCGATGCCTTGTGGACGCTGGTGTGGCGCGGCGTGGTGACGAATGATACGTTTCATGCGCTGCGGGCGTATACAGCGCGGCCCACAGGCCGGCAGCCCAAGCGGGCGCACTCGAGTGGCGCGCAGGTGGCGGCGTTCCGCTCCAGGAGAACGACCCCGCCGAGCGCGCAGGGTCGGTGGACCCTGGTGCCACAGCCCGAGTCGGCGAAGGATCCAGCAGCAGTTACGAACTGGAGCCATGCGATTGCGAATCAGTTGCTGGCGCGTTATGGCGTGCTGACCCGTGAAAGTGTGGCACAGGAAAACCTGCCGGGCGGCTTCAGCGCAGTGTACGACGTGCTGAAGGCGATGGAGGAAAGTGGCCGGGTGCGCCGCGGATATTTTGTTGCCGGACTAGGCGCGACGCAGTTTGCGCTGCCATCGGCAGTGGACCTGCTGCGCTCTCTGCGGCAGCAGGCGCGGCTCGAAAAACCGGAGATGGTTCTGCTGGCCGCGACTGACCCGGCAAATCCGTACGGGGCAACGTTGCGCTGGCCGGCAGCAGAAACATCGTCAAGCGATGCCTCTGAGGCGGACGGTCAGCCGCGCAGCCTTACGCGAAGCGTGGGCGCGAGCGTGGTCTTGCGCAATGGAGAGATGGTGGGGTATTTGCGGCGAGGCAATCCAAATCTGCAGGTGTTTCTGCCCGCGGAGGAACCGGAGCGCTCGCATGCGGCGCGCGATCTGTCGCAGTTCCTGGTGCAGACCGCGCAGGCGGAGATGGCGGTGCGAGAGGGCGACCGGGGCGCCGGATTGCTGATTGCGCAAATCAATGGACAGCCGACAGGCGCGCATTTTCTGGGCCGATTCTTGCTGGACGCGGGCTTTCACGCAGCACCCAACGGATTCAATGTGCGGCGCGCGCCCGCGTGGGGTCGTGATGCAACAGAGTCCTCTGCATCGGCCGAGGTCCAATAAGTGCCCGAAGGAGATACAATTTTTCGTACGGCGCGGGCGCTGGGCCATGTTCTCGAAGACGAGGTGGTAAAGCGCTTCGAGACCGCGCTCGCGCCGCTTGCCAGCGCAGACGACAACGCACCCGTGGCAGGGCGCACGGTGGAGAAAGTGGAGTCGCGCGGAAAATGGCTCCTCATCCACTTCTCGGGTGATCTGATCCTCGTCACCCACATGTTGATGTCAGGCTCATGGCACATCTATCGAACAGGTGAGCAATGGCAGCGTCCCCGGCGCGACATGCGCGCCGTCATTGCTACGGCGGAGTTCGAGGCGGTGGCGTTCAATGTGCCGGTCGCGAAGTTTTACACCGCAACTACGCTGGCGCGAAACTCGGCAATCCCAAAGTTAGGACCGGATCTTCTGGGTGCGAATTTTGCGGCGGAGGAGGCAAGGGCCAGGTTGGTGGCACATGTTGACGAGGAGATCGCAAATGTGCTGCTCAACCAGCAGGTGATCGCAGGATTGGGGAATGTCTACAAAAGCGAGGTGCTGTTTGCCTGCGGGGTGCATCCGTTCCGGCTTGTGAGCACGCTGGCGCTCGCGGAGATCGATTGCATCCTCGAACGCGCAAGACGCTTTCTGGAAATGAATGTGAAAGATGCCGCTGGCCACGGAATGGTCACCTACACCGGCCTGCGCCGCACCACGCGGGCAGCCGATCCCGGTGCGCGGCTGTGGGTATACCGACGGCAAGGTAAAGAGTGCCGGCGCTGCGGCGCGACGATTCGGATGCAAAGGCAGGGGACGGGTGCTCGCTCGACGTATTGGTGTCCGGTCTGTCAGCCGGAGCGGATGCACTAGCTTAGTGGAAGATTGCGAGTAGCCGGTGCTCCATCGGGCATGGTGAGGCCGTGGAGGTGCAGCGCGGACTGCAGGTCGGGATCGCCAGCGGTGATTGCGGCAGAGGACGTATTGCGCAGCGGGAAGGGCTCGAAGATGGCCCAGTTCTCAATCGAATGGCCGTAGCGGGAGCGGTAGCAGATGCCATCGAGGCCGTGGCGGAAGACGATGAGGGAAGCCTCCTGGGTGAGCTGGCGCGGGCGGCCAGCCTGGAGTGTGGAGGCGTCAATCTCCGGTAGACCGAGCGCCACAGCGGTGGAGGCAAGCTCTCGCCGTAGCAGCGATATCCAACCGGCCGCGTAGATGTCGGCGTATTCGCCCTGAATTTGTGCGGTGCCGATAAGCCGCCCAGCAAGCCAGCTCGCAGGCACTGTGGCGAGCGGCGTGAAGTCGTCCTCGCCTTCGATTTCGGCAAACTCTGCCAGGAGCGTCAGATCGGGGCGAAAGCGGGCGAGCGTTTCGAGGAAGCAGCCGAGGCGCTGGCTGGAGCTGTAGATCACGCGATAGTAGGCCTGTGGATCGTCGAACCGATTTCCGAATGTTCCGTCGGAGTGGGCGTGAGCCCAGTCGGGCGGCAGCCACGGATCCGGCCAGCGTGCGATGCGATGGACAGGTTGCTCGGCAACCCGCGATTCAAGAAGCGCGGGATCAGGAGATGCAGGATCAGTGCGCACAAGCCTGGGAGAAAGGGGATCAGGAGACAATGGCGGATTATATCGCTTCCACTTACGGTCGGAAGGCCCCGAGCATTAGCCGCCGGCGAGGAAGGCACGGGCGGCACGCAGGACCTCTGGCGCCACGATGTGCAGATCGCCTTCACGCATGAGCCGCAGGGGAACGCGATCGCCAAGTTCCGGGTTCACCCCGGTCATCCACGCCTGGACGACGGCGGCGGTGTCTTGCTCGCGCAGCGTGCGGGCTACCTGGAAGGCAAAGCGCAGGCGCTGCTCGGCGTCGCCGTAGATTTCGCCCCCAGCCATCCAGCGATCTACCGCGCGGACATCTTTCACCTTCGCAATGTAGGCGGTCAGCTTGCGGCCCAGGATTGCGACCAACCGGGTGACGATCTCCGCAATCGGTAAGCGAAGCGATTCGCGATGCGCAGCCAGATCCGGACGGGGCATTGCCATGACGGCCATAGCGAAATCCTCCTGACGGACTCAGTATCGCACGGATAACTCGTAAAAACCACTCAAATCCCGTCTATTTACGGGATGAAAACCAGCAGGAGATCACTGCGGATTCTGCTGCTGCTGTTGCTGCTGGTCGTCCTTCTTGCCCCCGCCGAAGAGACGGCTGAAAAAGCCCCGCTTTTTGGGCTTCGGCTGCTCTTGCTCCCCATTCTGAGCGTTCTGAACGCCAGAATTCCCAGGCTGTTGCTGCTGCCCGGGCGGCAGGACGGTGGGTCCGCTACGCGGAGGAAGCGGCTGCTGCGGCGGCGCACCCAATCCGAAGATCTTCTGGAAGAAGTTCCGCTGGTCCCCGTTGGGGTGGGAGCAGGTGTTGTTGGGGGCGGTGCCTTCGAGGAAGGCGGCGTAGTAGTCCTCGGGGCAGGTTGGATCCGCCAGCAGGTTGGTGTTCTTATCGAGCTTCACCAGATTGACGCCCTGCGGGATCGGGAAGTCGCGCGTGTCGGAGTACTGGGGAAGCTGGATAGCGTGCTTCATGAACTCGGCCCAGATGGGCGCAGCCAGTTGCGCGCCTTCGAACTTGACGTTCGAGTAGTCGTCGTTCCCGACCCAAATGACGCAGATGAGGTTCGAGGTGTATCCGGCAAACCAGGCGTCATGCGAGGTGCCGGTCTTGCCCGCGGCCGGCGCCTGGAAGCCGCGTGCACGAACGCCGGCGCCAGTGCCTGCGTTCATCACGTTCTGCAGCATGTTGGTGGTGAGATAAGCGATCCGGGGGTCGAGGATCGGCTTCATATCGGGCTGGTGGTCGCTGATAGGGTCGCCATTGGCGGCACGCACGGAGGCGATCTCCCATGGGATGATGCGTGTCCCGTTGTTGGCGAAGGTCGTGTAGGCGCCCGCCATGTCGATGGGGCTGGCGCTATAGGCGCCAAGAGCAATGGCAGGGGTGCCCTTGGCGTCGGTGATTCCGGCGTCGCGCGCCAGCGCGGCTACATTGTCATAGCCGACCATCTGGGCCAACTCCACCGTGGCGTTGTTTAACGAATATTGCAGCGCAAAGCGGGCGGTCACTTCGCCCGTGCCATGGTGGCCGTAATTATGTGGAGAGTAGCCGCCCTCGAAGGTCTGCGGGTCGCTGTTGAGCAGCGTGACTTCGGTAAAGAGGCCGTGACGCAAACCGGGATCCGTGGGCGGCGGGGTTGCGCCGCTCTGTTGCGGGTCACCGACGATGGTGCTGCCGTCGTTCGGATTGGCATCGGCTGAGGTCTCTACCACAGCGGGTGGGGTAGTGAGCTGGGTGCCGGCGAGCGATGTGTTGAAGGCCGCCGCATAGACGAAGGGCTTGAATATCGAACCGGTGGGCCGGTGAGCAGTCGCGTGGTTGAGCTGGGAGGTGCCGTAGTTGCGTCCACCGACCAGCGCCAGGATCTGTCCAGTATGCGGATTGAGCGCTACCAGCGCCACCTGAGGACTGGCGATCGTTTCGGGATGCTTGGCTTTTGCGCGACGCTTTGCGACCAGTTCGTCTACCGTCTTCATGCCTTCGCCGACGGCATCGTTGGCCACTTCCTGCAGATCAGGATCGAGCGAGCTGTACACGCGGAGTCCTTGGGAGCTGTATTGCTGCTCGCCATAGTTCCGAACGATCTGATCATGGACGATATCGATGAAATAAGGCGCCAGGCCGCCATCGATGCTGCCGGGGGCGAGGTGGAGCGGCTCCTGGCGTGCGGCCTCGGCCTGAGCGTCCGTGATGGCATGGGTCTCCACCATCGCGCCGAGGACAACATTGCGTCGCGCAATGGCGCGCTTGCCCCCGTGGTGGTAGGGATTCAGCGCGCTCGGCTGCTGGATCATGCCAGCGAGCAGCGCGCATTCTGCGAGGTCAAGCTGGCGGACGTCCTTGCCGAAATAGGCCTGAGCCGCCTCGCCTACGCCGTAGATGCCGAACGAGCCCTGCTGCCCGAGAGGGATCTCGTTAACGTACATCTGGAATATCTGCTGCTTTGTATAGCGGTGCTCAAGCTGGAAGGTGATGGCCGTCTCGATGATCTTGCGCCGGATGCTCCGCGCTCGGGTTAGATCAAAGAAGTTGCGCGAGAGCTGCATGGTGATGGTAGAGGCGCCGCCCCGGTAGCGGCGGTCGCCAATCAGATCGTGATAAATCCAGCCGAGCAGTGAAATGTAATCAACGCCGCTATGAGAGAAGAAGCGCCGATCTTCGATGGATGTGACGGCTTTAACCAGGTCAGGGGGTAGCTCGTCGTAGGTGACGAGGCGGCGCTTGGCACGGTTCGCTCCCTCCGAGAGGCTGGTGATGAGTTGCGGTTCAAGCTCGTAGGCGGAAAGCTGCTGGTTCGCATCCCCGGCGATGCTGGTGACCATGCCATTCTCGAACGAGATGGTGGCGCCTTCCTGCGAATGGTAGGACTGCGCGCCGGGATGTACGGCGATGGTGTCGCCACGAAACTCATAGGTACCCATCGGCGAGGCGTTGCTGCCGGGCGGAGTGTAACCGGCCGTTCGCAACTGCTGGGCGATAGAGCCAGCCGTGAGCTTCTGGCCCACGCGGACCTCGCGCGGCGCGGCGTAGATTCGCGGAGTCTGGTTGAAGAGAGGCTTCGCCAGCCGCTCATTCACTACCTGTTCGTACTTGCCGGAGTAGTAGCTGAACGTGATGCCGAGGATGAGCAGCGTGAACGTGAAGACAACGCAGACGATGATTAGCGCCGTCTCCCAGACGGGCTTTTCGGCGATGCTGCGGTTGGGCGGGAGCTTGAGTTTTACTGCCAAAATGTATTTACCGATCTTCCTGCTGCCGCCGGCAAAGGTGCGGGGGCACGTGTCTCTTTAGAGTAGACGCAGCTTTGACCGCTGTGACGCCCTGATTAGGCACTCTTTTGGTACTCCTGGCGCAACGCGGCTGCTACATCGGCCAGGGGCAGGTCGCGGGTGGCGGACCGGTCACCGGCAGTCGCCCGCGTCACCAGTTCCACCACGCCTTCGGCTGCCTTCTTGCCGACGTTGATGCGGTGGGGGACGCCGATCAGGTCTGCATCCTTGAACTTCACCCCGGCGCGCTCGTCCCGGTCGTCGAGCAGGACGTCGAATCCGGCAGCTTCCAGGTCGTGGGCCAGCTTCTCGCCGGTCGAGAGCAGGGCGGCGTCGGTGATGTTGGTGACCGTGACGATGACATCGAAGGGCGCGATCGAAGGCGCTAGCCAGAAGCCGTTGTCATCGTGGTTCTGCTCGACCGCGGCGGTGAGGATGCGCTCCATGCCAATGCCGTAACAGCCCATGGTGAGGGTGACTTCCTTGCCTTCGGCGTCGAGGACGCGGGCGCCCATCGATTCCGAATAGCGGTTGCCGAGCTTGAAGATGTGACCGATCTCGACTGCCTTGGCCACCTTGAGCGACGCCCCGCACTCGGGGCAGCCCTCGCCCTCGACCGCGTTGCGGACGTCCGCGGTGATGGTGGGGGTGAAGTCGCGTCCAGGCGTGACGTTGCGGAAGTGGTAATCGAGCTCGTTGGCACCGGCGACCATGTTGGTGCGGTCTTCGAGGGCTGTGTCCAGCACCATAGTCACGCCGTCACCCAGTGACTCCTTGGCCGCAGACAGGCCCACCGGGCCAAGATAGCCGGCTGGTCCTTTGAACCAGGTCTCCAGCTCCTCCGTGCCCATGTAGCGCAGCTCGCGCGCGCCGGTGACGTTGAGGAGTTTAGCCTCATTCACCGAATGATCGCCGCGCAGGAAGACGGCAAGGGGCTTCCACTTGGCTTCCTTCCCTAGAGCCATGTAGGCGAGAGCCTTGATGTCGTGCTGGGGCAGCATCTTCAGGAAAGCGACGATGTCGGCAATCGCCGCCTTGCCGGGAGTGTGGATGCGCTCGGGTTTGCCGTCGCCGGTGGGGGCGAGATCTTCGACGGCTGTGAGCTTCGAGGTGGCCTTTTCGATATTGGCGGCGTAGCCGCACTTGGCGCAGGAGGCGATCAGGTCTTCACCGGCGTCGGTGTAGACCATGAACTCCTGCGATCCGGAGCCGCCCATCGCGCCTGAATCCGCCTCGACCACGACAAAGGACAAACCGCAGCGCGTAAAGATCGCGCGATAGGTCTGGTCGTGCTTGCGATAGCTTTCGTCCAGGCCGGCAGCATCCATGTCGAAGGAGTAGGCGTCCTTCATCGTGAACTGCCGGACCCGCAACAGGCCCGACCTGGGGCGCGGTTCATCGCGAAATTTTGTCTGGATCTGATACCAGATTTGCGGCAACTGCTTGTAGCTGCGCAGCTCGTTGCGCGCAATGGAGGTCATCACCTCTTCGTGGGTCATGCCCAGGCACACGTCGGCGCCCTTGCGGTCCTTCAGCCGAAACAGGTTCTCGCCGAAGATGGTCCAGCGACCGCTCTCCTCCAGAAGATCGCGCGGCAACAGGGCGGGCAGGAAAAACTCCTGGCCGATCTTGTCCATCTCCTCGCGAACAACGGCGATGATCTTGTTCAGCGACCGCTGGCCGAGTAAGAGATACGAGTAGACACCTGCGCTGAGCTGACGGATGTAGCCGGAGCGGAGCAGGAACTTGTGGCTGGCAACCTCGGCATCGGCGGGCGCTTCACGGAGCGTGGGAATAAAAAGCTGGGACCAACGGTGCATGCGGATAGGGATCTCGTGTTCTTTCGGCTCTGAATGGGTGAATCGAGCGGTCTTGATAGTGTATCGAAGGCGCGGCTGCATGGTTGGAAGGGCGGCGCTTATGATGACTGGGGCAGAGCGGCGGGAAGCCGCATCCCAATTGGCAGCTAAGCGAGCGGAGGAATCTCGAACGAATGCGTGGGCGAGAGCGGAGGCGCAGTTTTTGGAATGCCTGGATGACGGCGGCGGCTTGTGCTCTCCTGTTTACGCTCGCCGCCTGCGGCAACAATGGTCCGCCGGATTTTGCGTTGGCGCTGGCGAGTGGTCAGACGTCTACGGCTAGCATTACCCAGGGGGGGACGACGCCCATCCAGTTCCAGGTCACCTCCGTCCATGGTTCTTCGGGAAGCATCACACTGGTGCTGAGCGGGCTTCCTCTGAACGTTGGAGTTGCCCCGGGCGCCGCGACGGTAGGCATTGGCTCGACCCAGACGTTTACATTGACGGCCGCGACAAGTGCTTCCATTACCAGCGCGCCGGTCACGTTGACAGCGACCGGAGTGTCCGGGAATCCCCTAGCGTCGAGTTCCATCACCCACACCCAGACCCTGACGTTGTCTGTCGTCGCGCCAGCTACGCCTTGATTGATCAGGGGCCGGCATCTGTCATATCGGAAGGGATAACCGGGTCGGGCAAGCGGAATTGGCGATACGTGATCGGCTGGACATGGTCGTCGCCTTCTGTGATGACGTAGGCGTGATCGACCGCTAAAGCCCGAAATGTTTGCGTCCTATTCGATGCCGGCCAGTGGACGGTAACGAGGAGCGGCCCCGTGGATGCGCCCACGCCTATGTGCTGACGCAAGGGATTGCCCCCGAAGCTGGAGCCGTAACCCACGACACGATAGATTTGTCGTGCATCAGGCGCGCCTGGCACAGTGACGTGAATGGCAGCCCCAATCGCCGAGCGGTTGCTGCGGCTTCCAATCAGTGAGAGCGTGATGGAGTGACTGCTTGGCGCGCCGGGATTGCGGTAGAGCACGCTCTTGTAGCCGTCACCGGGCAGCGCGCCACCCATTTCCTCAAAGATGTCCTCATCGCCGTCATTTTCGATATCTCCAAAGGCTATGCTGTGACCCTTCTGGAGATGGCCGAACCCGCCGGCAGTGGTTACATCCTGAAAACCGCGGCCTGAGTCATTGCGGAACATACGGTTGGGCAAAAGAGACGTATAGAGCGAGTCGCCCGTGCCCAGATAAACATCCAGCCACCCGTCATTATCCAAATCTCCGAAACTGGCCCCCATGATCAGGATGGCCCGGTCGAGACGCATTGAGTGGGTGACATCGCGAAAGGTCCCGTTGTGCTCGTTGTGGTAGAGGCGTGGAACTTCTGCGCTGGAGGGCAGACCGCTCTCGAACGCGCCGATATCGGCGGCTGTGGAGGAGTAGCCCGCGACAAAGAGATCCGGCCAGCCGTCGTTGTCATAGTCAAAGAACCAGGTTGTGAAGCTTTCGATCGGCTCCGCGACATGCGCGGTTGCAGTCACGTCCGTGAATTTCCAACGTGAGGGGTGCGACGAATCGTCTCCGCGATAGGGGCCATCATTGCGGAAGAGGCGATTCGATGCGCCCTTGACGGAGACGTAGAGATCGGGTCGGCCGTCGTTGTTGTAGTCGCCAACGGCAACACCCTTCACAAATCCCAGGTCGGCGACGCCGCTGGCTTTGGCAATAT
>JBJMGC010000171.1:0-5485 GCA_045808105.1 Acidobacteriaceae bacterium
CGCCCAACTATCCTAGCGCGCTTCCGTATCCGCGCTATCCACACTCGCACGCCGCCATCCCAACAACACTCGCAGCGCCAATCCGCCCAGCACAACAAATACCAGCGTACGGAACTTGCCCGGCTCCATCGTCTGCCAGGCCAGCACAGCCACCACGCCGAACAGCAGCAGAGTCACTAGGGTCTTCTGATTGAAGCTCAGACCGCCTGCTGCTTTGCCGCCGTCTTCCATCACGCTGCCAACTTCTGGTGCACAGGGGAGGATTCGAACCTCCGTAGCTCGCAAGGAGCGGCAGATTTACAGTCTGCTGCCATTAACCGCTCGGCCACCTGTGCACAGTTCCAGCCTCCGACCGGGTTCATCGCACGCATGTCTCCGAGTCGCGCAACGCTTCGCCAAAAAAGCCTGGCAAGACGAGGGAAAGAGGAGACAACGGAATGGATGTCGCGGAACGAAGTCGCCGGAGTCCTTACAATGTCTGACGATCCTTGTGTTCGGCTAGGGACTGGAGCTGGCGAAGGGACTTGAACCCCCGACCCTCTGATTACAAATCAGATGCTCTACCAGCTGAGCTACGCCAGCCCGCACCGCCTGTTCCCGGCACACACTGCTGCGAGCCCCGGGGAGCGACCGTTCAAGCGCAAGATTAGCACACGGCGGAAGCGGTCGCAATGCGCCCTGTGAACGATACGGAGGAAATGCTCTCACGCATTGCAGTTCCGATACCACTACACTCCCGAGACGCTGACGTGACCTCCTTCCGAGTCGACGAATTGCGCCAGCATGCCACCGAAATCCTGCTTTGTGGGCGGCATGCTGAAGACGACGCCCTTGGCAGACATCTCCTCGTAGAACTTCTGCAGGTCCGCGACGCCGATACCGAGCTCGACCGTTCCGGGAGGGTTCCCTTCCGACGCCGGATGCAGCGCCAGCGTCGTCTCTCCGGTCGCAAACTCGCTCCAGTGTGGGGAAGTGAACTTCAGTGGCAGGCCGAGGGTGTCGCGATGGAACGCAACGGCGCGATCCATATCGCCGACGAATTTGATGACGTATCTGAGTTTCATAGTGGCGGATCTCCCAGCGTGAGGGAGGATACCTCCACAACCGCTGTGCGTACGCGCTATTTATGGGTCAGGTATGGCGCAGGGCCTGGATCAGCAGAACGACTCCAACGCAAATCAGTCCGCCATGAACGATTTCGAGAAAAGCCTCTCCACGCATCCGATGGTTCACCGCCCGGCCCAGAAAGATAGCGGGGATCGCGACCGTCAGCGATAGCAGGAAGTAATGCGTTACGGCCGGAACCCACAGCCCGGCAAGCCAGTAGCCCACCATGGCGACGATGCTTGCCGGCAGAAAGTATCCCTGCAAGGTGGCGCGGAAGTGCTGCGGCGACCAGCGCCGCATGGCTCCGTAGAGGACTAGCGGCGGCCCGTTCATGCCATAGGCGCCGCCCAGCACTCCCGCGATGAATCCGCAGCCCAGCAGCCAGGGATGGCTGTCGCTCTCCAGCTTCGGAGGCTTTGCCCCGAGGCGCGCACTCACGAGCGAGTAGCTGGAGAAGGCGACGATCACCAGGGCGAGCGCTGCTTTGACGACGTGCTGCGGACCGCTGGTCAGCAGCCAAACGCCGAGCGGGATGCCGACAAAGGTAGGAGCCAGCAGCCAGCCGGTGCTGCGCACGTGAATCTTGCGCCAGTCCTGTGCCACGACAACGGCGGCGATGGTGATGGAAAGCAGAACGGCCAGGGGCGCGGCGACCTCAACCGGAATCCTGAGGGCGAGCAGAGGAACGGCAATCAGCGCTTCGCCGAAGCCGAAGGTGGAGCGGATCAAGGTCGCAACAAACACCACCAGCAGAACGTGCAGAGTCGTTGTATCCACGCATCTCCCTAAGCCCGAGTTCAAGCGCAGAACCCCTGCACTTCGATCTTAATCAAGATCGAATACGCAGGAGTTCTCTCCGCTGCATGGCTGATTTGCCGACTTGCTGGCCTCCGACTCACCCGCTCCACACTGCTATCCTGTCTGCGCCACTCGCCTATGCGCAGACGCAGCCGTAGCACGCTCCTGATCGCCGCCATTGTCATTGTGTTGCTCGGCGCTCTCGCTTACCTGCGGCAGAAGGCGCCTCCCGAGGTCGCGCGTCTGCTGCCCGAGTCTGACGGCATCGTCTACATCAACTTCGAGCCGCTGCGCGCCGCAATGCACTTCGATCAGCATCCGGTGCAGCGCGATGCCAGCTACCAGCGCTTCATCGATGCGACGGGCTTCGTCTTCGAGAGCGATCTGCACCAGGCAGCGATAGCCATTCACCACATGCAGGACCCGCGCGGACCAAATGGGCCGGCAGCCTACTCTGAGGTCTTCGCTGGACACTTCGATCACAAGCGGCTGACGGCGTGGCTCGAAACCAGCAGCAAATCCCGGGAGCAGTACGCCGACCGCACGATCTACAGCCTGCCAAGCCAGGGACGCACAGTGAGGATCGTGATGCTGGGCTATGACATGGTTGCCGTGTCGAACACGCCGACAGCGGAGCAGATTCACGCCATTGTCGACCGCTATCGCACCGCCGCTCTGCCCTTCTCCGGTTCTTCCGTACTGTCGGATTACTACAGCCAGGTGCCGGCGCTCTCGATTGCGTGGGGCATTGGCCGCATCTCGCTGCCGTTCTGGTCAGAGGGCGGCCCGCGCATCTTCGGCGTGAGATTGCCGCTCGACGCCGATACTGCGTTCATTGCCTCGGTGCGCTACCTGGGCAACCTGCGGCTGCGCGTGGAGGAGATCGCGCCCAGCCAGGCCGATGCCGCAGCGACAACGAATGCTCTCCAGAACATGCTCGGGCTGGTCTCTGCGGCGTTGACCGCCGTCCAGAACAATCCGCAGAGCAAGGACTATCGCTCGCTGATTAACAGCGCGACGGTGACGCAACACGGAAGCCGGACTGTGCTGACCGCGACCGTACCTCTGGATCTGGTGAAGCAGTTCGCCGGCAACCCATAGGAAACGTATGTCCGACTCGAAGCGATTTGTCAGGCAACTCTGCGTCCCTGTATCGTTAACTAAACGTTTATCTCACCGCAGTTGCCGCGGTGCCACCATCCCGATCCCCTCACTCCTCACCCGGAGGAAATGTATGTTCCGTATGAGTTACGCCTTGCGCGTCCTGGGCCCCTTCCTGTTTCCCGCTCTGCTGCTGAGTGCGCCCGCCGCTCTGGTCGCGCAGAGTACTCATGTGATCACCGGTCAGGCAGCCTTCAGCGATTACTCGAAACAAAAGCCCGGCACGATGCGCAAGATCACCGTTGCCGATTTGCCCGAGCCGTACGCAACCGAATCCGTGGACAATGGCCCGAGCGTGGCGCCGCGGCCGCAAGGCGCGATGCCTGAGGCGCCGGCCGGCTTCAAGGTTGAGCTCTACTCGTCCGATGTGAAAAATCCGCGGCTCATCCGTACAGCTCCGAATGGCGACTTATTCGTCGTCGAGAGCGAGCCCGATCGTAGCGGCAATAGCGGTACCGTCAAAGTCTTTCGTGGTGTGGATGCGAAGGGTCAGCCCAAGCAGGCGGCCACCTTCGCTACCGGACTGAAGCAGCCCTTCGGGCTTGCGTTTTATCCGCTTGGCCCGAATCCGAAGTGGGTGTACATCGGCAATACCGATTCGGTGGTGAAATTCCCCTACAAAAGCGGCGACATGAAGGCGAGCGGGCCATCGCAGGTGGTGATATCCGATCTGCCGGGTGGCGGACGCCTGCGCGGCGGCGGCCACTGGACGCGCGATGTGGTCTTCTCCAAGGATGGCTCCCGCATGTTCGTCTCCGTGGGTTCGCATTCGAACGTCGACGACCCGGACACCACGCCCGCGGAGTTTCATCGCGCCGACGTGCTTGAGTACACGCCGGCTGGCAAGTTCGTAAAAGTGTATGCGTCGGGCATTCGCAACTGTGTAGGCGAAGCGATCAATCCAGTGACGGGACAACTGTGGTGTTCCGTGAATGAGCGCGACAATCTGGGCGACAACCTGGTGCCCGACTACATCACGCACGTCGAGGAAGGCGGCTTCTACGGCTGGCCTTGGTTTTATATCGGCAATCACCACGACCCGCGGCACAAGGGAAAACATCCTGAGTTGGCAAACAAGGTGATCGTGCCGGACGTGCTTCTCCAGCCGCACTTCGCTTCGCTGCAGATGACCTTCGATGAAGGCAAGCAGTTCCCTGCTTCCTACAAAGGCTGGGCTTTTGCGGCGCAGCATGGCTCATGGAACAAGGCCAACCGCGCGGGGTATGAAGTGATCGCTGTGCCGGTGGAGAACGGCAAGGCAACCGGCGCGTATGAGGATTTCCTTACCGGCTTTGTTACCCCGGACGGCAAAGTATGGGGACGACCCGTAGGCGTGACGTTTGCGGATGACGGATCGTTATTCGTCACCGACGATGGATCGAATTCCCTGTGGCATGTAACTTATGCGGGGACCAAACAAGTGGCGAAGAAATAGTTTGCCGGTCGTGCACAGAAGGGCGTTCGAGAGATCGGACGCCCTTTTGCTTTAGCGTTGGCTTTTGCGGCGCGCCGCGACATCCACATTGAAAGTGGCCGAGCTGCCGCGCGGCACACTTAGCGATTTCCAGTTCTCCGATTGCAGATGCTTCGCCAGAAAAACAATCTGGCCGATGTGGTAGCTGTAGTGGGCGATCTGCCGGTTGATGGCCTGCATCACAGAGTGGCGCTCGCCGCGGATGAAGGTCTCACGCGCGAGGTCTGAGTCCGTGAGCGGATCGAGCGCCGCAAACGTGCAGGCCCAGCCTGCATCCCACATCGCCATCAGTGAGTCGCGAGTTGCGGGCGGTGCTTCAAACTCGCTGTCGCGGTTGCGATCGGGCTTCTCACCATCGGCATCGGGAAAGCCGGTCCAGCGCGAGCGCATGTTGCCGACCATATGCTTTACGATCTGCGCGATCGAGTTCATCTCCGGATCGAGCGTCGCAGTCAGGTCTGCATCAGAGACCTGCGCCATCGCAGCCTCGCCCAGCCGCCGGTAGTGGGCAAAGAGCGGGCGCACGTCATCAAGGTAGTTGGTTGTGAATTGGAGAGCCATACAAGACGATGTACCATGCCGCACATGCGCTCGGCCACTTTGTCCGCTCTTCTTTTCAGCCTTCTTTTAGCAATCCACGCTCCAGCACAAGTTGAGAAAGTCAGCCCATTGCAGGCGGAGGTGGAGCAGATCGCCGCGGCGCATCATGGGCAGGTGTCGGTCTTCGCGAAAGCGCTGAAGACTGGTCAGACCATTGCTATGAAGGCGGATGAACCCGTGCAGACGGCAAGTGTCATCAAGCTAGGCCTCCTGTACGAGGCCATGGAGCAGATCCGCGCAGGCAAGGCGCATTGGGACGACAAGGTTGTCCTTACGAAGGACAACCAGACGAATGGCTCCGGGGTGCTTGGCTTCTTCGACACGCCAGCGACGCTCACGCTGAAA
>JBJMGC010000172.1:0-22939 GCA_045808105.1 Acidobacteriaceae bacterium
GACCAGGCCGGCCATCCACGCGCCCAGCTCGGCGATCATCCACCAGGCGCTGTTGCGCGCGAGCGTCGCGATGCGGCTTCCGGGTTCCCATCCGCGAGCACGCAGAAAAGCGGCGACGCGGCGCGCCTCGTCCATGGCCTGCTGCCAGGTCCAGGAGCGGATGGTGCCATCGCTCATGGGCTGGACGAGATAAGCTTCGCCTGCCCGGACGCTCTCCCAGTGATACGCCCGCCCTAGCGGAAGATATTCGTCGCTCCACTGCGCCATCCAGATCGCCTCCACGTGCACTGCTTCAGGTGACTGAACAGCAGCGTACTAGATCAGCTCTCCTGATGCCGTGTCTGATCTCTACGCGCCTTTGGCCTTCTTCACTGCCTCGGTGAGCGCAGGCACAATTTCGAAGAGATCACCGACGATGCCGTAGTCGGCAACTTCGAAGATCGGCGCATTCTCATCTTTGTTAATGGCGACGATAGTCTTCGATCCCTTCATGCCAACCAGGTGCTGGATGGCGCCGGAGATGCCGACGGCGAGGTAGAGCTTGGGGGAGACGGTCTGGCCGGAGCTGCCGACCTGCCGTTCCATGGGCAGCCAGCCGTTATCGCAGATGGGACGCGAGGCCGCAAGCTCACCTCCAAGCGCCTGCGCCAGCTCTTCGACGATCGACAGATTGTCCTGCTCCTTGATGCCACGACCCACCGAGACGATGATGGGCGCCGAGCCCAGATCCACGGTCTGCGCTGCTTCGCGGAAGGGCGCCTCGGGCTTGCTGCGGATCGCGCTGCTGTCGAGCTGTGGCGCAAATGTTTCTACACTGGTGCTGCCGGTCTCGAGAGATTCGGCACGGAAAGCGCCGGCCTGCACAGATAGAAAGCAGGGGCCCGAGGCAGCGTGGCGGTAATCCGCATTGAGCTTGCCCTGAAAGAGCTGGCGCACAAAAATAAGTGAGTCGCCATCCTTGCGCAGGCCGACCAGATCCGGCAGCAGCACCTGTCCGAAGCGCGCCGCGAGGCGAGGTGCAAAGTCCCGCACCTGGTAGGTGTGTGGAAAGACGATGAAGCTGGGATCGACCTTCTTGATGAACTGCTCCAGCGCAGATACGTAACCGTCCGCCGTGTAATCCTTCAGCAGCGCATGCTCGACACGGAAGCCCTTCTCGAGTTTCTTGCTGGCAAGCTCTGCACTCAGCGATTCCAGATCGCTGCCCACGACAACAGCAGAAAGCGGCTGGCCCGATGCCGCCGCGATCTCCTGTCCTGCAGCCAGTGCCTCCCAGGACATGCGGTTGTACGCACCGCCGCGGTGTTCCAGTACGATGAGGACTCCGCTCATATCACTCGCACCTCAAACTTCAGTTTTTCGACCAGCTTCGCGGCTGCCTCATTTGGCGAGCCTACAATCAACTGCGTTTCCTTCTTTTTCTCCGGCAGGTAAATGCGCTCAAGCGTGACGGTAGGTGCGGCAGCTTGCGGGAGATCGCCCGCAGCGACGCGGCGAACCTCCTTCGTTTTTGCTTTCTTGATGCCCATCAGGGTGGCGTAGCGCAATTTGCTGATGCCGGATTGAATTGTGAGCAGCGCAGGCAACGGCATTTCGACATGCTGGAACCATCCGTCTTCGAGCTCTCGCTTTACCTTGATCGAGCGATCGCCCGCTTCTACCTGCATGATGATGGTGGCGTGGGGGATGCCGAGAAGCTCAGCGAGCACCACGCCAGTCTGGCCCAAACCAAGGTCGTCCGATTGCAGGCCGGTAAGGATGAGGTCTGCCTTCTCCTCCTTGATGGCAGCGGCAAGCCGGCTTGCGATGCCCAGCGTGTCGAGTGAGGCCAAGTCGTCGCACTCGATATGAATGGCGCGATCTGCGCCCTTGGCCAGTGCTTCACGAATGGTCTGCGAGCCGCGTTCCGGCCCGGCGAGCACCGCGACCACCTCGCCGCCATGTTTCTCTTTCAGCTGCAGCGCCTCTTCCAGAGCGTAGGCGTCCGGTTCGTTGATCTCGTAGCTGAGATCCTCCTCATCGATCCAGCGACTGCTGGCATCGACGCGCAGGTTCGAATCCCGCACCGGGACCTGCTTGATGGCGACGATGATCTTCATACGTTCTGTGCTCCATTGGACGGCGTTGCTGTTGTATTGGCGATGGACTGGGCGGCAATTTGCGCAATATCGAGCAGTTGCGGCGGCGCTTCGCTGGTGGCGGCCAGCGCATCGCGAAACATGGTGTTGCAGAAGGGGCACGCCGCCCCCACAATGCTTGCGCCGGTGGCGGCAAGTTCCTTCGCGCGCACGTGGCTTATGCGATCCGTGCCGCCTTCTTCTCCGAGGAAGGCAAGTCCGCCTCCGGCCCCGCAGCAGAAGGAACGCTCACGCGCTCGCGGCGGATCAATCACCTTGCCGGATCGTGCGAGGACTTCCCGCGGCTGGTCGTAAGAGCCGCGATAGCGGCCGAGATAGCAGGGGTCGTGGTAGACGATGTCCGGGCCGTCGGTTTTGGGCAGCTTGTCCTGATAGCGCGCCATGAACTCACTGTGATGCTCGATCTCGGGAGAGGCGCCGTAATCCTGCCAGTCTTTGGCGATGGTTCGGACGCAATGCGGACATATCGTCACAATTTTTGTGACTTTCTGCTGTTTCATGATCTCCAGGTTCTGCTCGGCAAGCTGCTGGAAGACGAGATCGTTGCCGAGCCGGCGGACCGGATCGCCAGTGCACTTTTCTTTCTTGAGCACGCCGAACGAAGTGCCCAGGTACTGCATTACTTTGGCGAACGACGCGATAATCTCGCGGCCCTGGGGATCGTATGCGCCCATGCAGCCGAGCCACAGGCAGTACTCCTGAGAGCCATCGAAGATGGGCAGTTCCTGCTTCTTGATGAACTTGTCGCGCTCGGTCGCGCTCATGCCCAGCGCGTTTCCGTTACGCTCCAGCGCGAGGAAGAGCTTGGTGCCATACTCGTCTTCCCATGCGCCGGTGTTCACGGCGCCGCGCCGCAATCCGATGATGATGGGCAGATGCTCAATGCCGACGGGACACTGATATTCGCAGGCGCCGCAGGTGGTGCACTGGAAGGCGGCCTCCTGCGAGTTGTACTTGCCCAGCAGCGGTTCCTCGGAGTGCAGGCCGAGGTCATTGAGATAGCCGCGCATGCCGAGAATGATTTCCTTCGGATTCAGCACCTTACCCGTATTCGTGGCCGGGCAATGCTCCGAGCAACGGCCACACTCCACACAGGAGTAGGCCTGCAACGCCACCAGTTGCGTGACATCCTTCCCGCTGACCAGCCCGAAATCCTCGTCGCCGACGAGCGGCGGGATGTGACTGAACTCGCCACGCGAAAGGAAGATGGTGATCGGGCTCAGGACCAGGTGCAGGTGCTTGGTATGCGGAATGAGCGGCAGGAAGACGAGGATGCAGAGCGCATGCGTCCACCACAATCCGCGCGCCGCAGCCGAGGTGGACGGAATGGTGAAAGCCGCGAGATAGGTGGCCATCAGCGCGAAGATAAGAAACGCGATCACGCCGGATTCGTAGGACACCTTGCGCCCCAACCAGATAGGGCGCACGAAAAAGCGGCGCACAAAAAGACCAGCGATCGAAACCGCCACCAGCAGTGCGAAGATGGCTGCAAACCAGAAGTAAAAGCCGCCGATCCAGCTGTCAGCGTCGAGGAAGCCTAGCCGGAAGCCGGCCGCGAAGTGGTTGAGTGAGACGAGCGCAAAGGCGAGGAAGCCCCAGAAAACGAAAGCGTGGGCGAGCCCGGGAAGAGGACGCTCCTTGATGACTTTCGCCTGGCAGAGCACCTCCCAGAAGAACTCCCATATTCGCCTGCCGAGCGGAGCGATATGGAAGTCGGGGTCCTTCCGAGCGGTAAAGACGTTGCGCAGCACACGGCCGAAACGCCAAAAAAAGCCAACCAGCGAGAGCACGATCAGTAGCCCTAGCACCGCCATCTCAGCCGTTGAGAACGACGACGGCTCCGCGTAATGGAGACTCAGGGCGGGCACGTGTGCGAGGGGCGCAGTGTTCATGCGGCTGAAACCTGGACTGCGCCCTTACCTTGGTAAGATGCGCGGGAATATTCACTTGCGCAATCGAGCGAAAAGCGCGTAGAAGGGTAATTGCATATCCTACCGGTGAGTAAGATATCAACCGGTAGAGGCAGTGTCAATCGCTGACGGAGAGGAACGATGCCCAGACAGTCCGCGGCCCTCGGACCGCATCGCCGGCTGTTCGCCGACCGCAGACGAAACCCGGATGGCAAGCGCGAGGCCGTGCTCCATACAGCGGTTCGCATGTTTCTTGAGCGCTCCTACGGACGCACGTCGATGAACGACGTGGCCTTGCAGTTGAACATCACAAAACCGGCCCTCTACCACTACTTCCGCAACAAGGAAGAGATCCTGGTGGAGATCTACCGGCTGGGGACGGACCTGATCGACGAGATGCTGGATGCGATCGAAGCCGATGAAAAGCCCGGACTGGACAAGGTAGCAGACTTTATCGCGGGGTACATCCAGATCATCACAGGCGATTTTGGCCGCGCGGTCATCCGGCTGGATGATGGGGAGCTATCGACGTCCGGGCGCAAGCTGGTGCGCGGGCGGAAGCGCGAGATCGACCACCGGGTGCGTGCCCTGATTGAAGACGGCGTGAAAGACGGCTCCATTGCGTCCTGCAACGCAAAGATCGCGTCCTTCATTCTGGTGGGTTCGATCCACGGGATGGCGAGCTGGTATGAGCCGGCAGGCCCGATGGATCTGCATGCAATTACTTCCGAGTATCTGCGCGTGCTCACGACCGGTCTGGCGAATGGGGGAATTTCGGAGCTGCTGCACCCCGGCTTGGCCGCGCTCAAGACCGGCACTCATCTACACGGTTAGAAGAAGAATCGAAGAGAGATCGACGAGGAGAGCATGGAAGTTGTTGCTGAGCGAGAAGCCGCCGCCACCAAGACCGGAACACCTCTGCTGCTGCGCAAGGCCGCGGTGCTGGGCGCCGGTACCATGGGGTCGCGCATTGCCGCACACCTGGCGAATGCCGGCGTGGGCGTGCTGCTGCTGGACCTGGCTACGACCGATGGGCCGCGGAACGCCGTTGCCGATAAGGCTGTCGACGCTCTCAAGAAGAGCAGGCCAGCCGCCTTTTACACGCCGGCCGCCGCCGCCCGCATTCGCACCGGCAACTTCGAAGATGATCTGGCCGAGCTCGCCGGGTGCAACTGGATCATCGAGGCGGTAACGGAAAATCTCGAAATCAAGCAGCAACTGTTGGCGCGCGTGGCGCCGCATGTGCAGCCGCATGCTTTCCTTACCACCAATACCAGTGGCATCCCTGTGGGCTCGATCGCCAGCGTGCTCCCGCCCGAACTGCGCCGCCGCTGGTTCGGCACACATTTTTTCAATCCGCCGCGCTATATGCGGCTGGTCGAAGTCATTCCCGGACCGGAGACTGATCCGGCGGTGATGGCGGGGCTCTCCGCGTTCCTCGATCAGAATCTCGGCAAGGAGGTCGTCCGTGCGCGCGACACGCCGAACTTCATCGCCAACCGCATCGGGACCTTCTTCATCCTGGAGACGCTGCGCGTCATGGAGGAGGAGGGTTTGAATGTCGAAGAGGTCGATGCGCTGACCGGCACGGCGATCGGGCTGCCGCGCACCGGCACCTTTCGCCTCGCGGATATGGTGGGGCTGGACATCCTCGCGCATGTGGCGCGGAACTTCGCCCGTGCCCGGCAGGATGCGGGTGGTCAGGCTTCGTTGCCTCTGTTTCTGGAAACCATGCTGGAGCGGAAGTGGCTGGGCGACAAGACCGGGGGCGGCTTCTACAAGAAGGAGCGCGGCGCAGATGGCAAAGAGAACAGGATGGTGCTGGATCTGAAGACGCTGGAATATCAGCCGTCGTCCAAGCCGAAATTTCCTGCTTTGGAGATGGCAAAGAACGTCGAGTCGCTGCCGGAGCGGCTGCGCATGCTTCTGAGCGGGGATCAAAAGAAAGACAAGGCGGCGCGCTTCCACTGGAAGCTGCTGACGCGGCTCTGGAACTACTCGGCTGATTGTCTGCCAGAGATCGCTGATTCTGCGGCGAGCATCGATGCCGCCATGCGTGCCGGGTACAACTGGCAGCTCGGACCGTTCGAGATGTGGGACACCGTGGGTGTCGCCGACACGGTGAAGCGCATGCAGGCAGCGGGCGAGCGCGTGAGACCAGTCGTCGAGACCATGCTGGCCAGCGGTGCGGCAAGCTGGTATGGCGACAACGGCAGCACGAGTTACGATCCGGCAACCCAGCGCTACCAGCCGGTGGCGCGCGCGGCAGGTCTGGCGCGGATTGCCAGCTTCCGCGCCAGCAATCGCACTGTGCGCGGCAACCCTGGCGCCTCGCTCATCGATTTGGGCGATGGCGTGGCCTGCATCGAGCTGCACTCGAAGAAGAGCGCGATCGGCGACGACATTATGCGGCTGATCACAAAGACACTCGATCCCACATCCGATGCGGTGCGTGACTTCCGCGCCTTCGTGATCTCGAGCGACGCAGAAAACTTCTCGGTCGGCGCAAACCTGATGCAGCTCCTGCTGGCTGCGCAGGAGGGCGAGTGGGAGGACGTGGACCTGACCATCCGCGCCTTCCAGCGCATGACCCAGTCCATCAAATTTTGTCCGCGGCCGGTCGTGGTGGCGCCCTATGCGCTGTGCCTGGGGGGCGGAACGGAAATTTCGCTCCACGGAGCGCGGCGGCAAGCACATGCGGAACTCTACATGGGCCTGGTGGAGACCGGCGTCGGGCTCATCCCGGGCGGCGGCGGCACGAAGGAGTTTGCTCTGAAAGTGACCGAGGAGGCCATTCGCAGCTTCGGCGATGCAGCACGCGTGGCAATCTCGACGGAGCTGGTTGACACCATGAAGCAGGCCTTCGAAACGATTGCGATGGCGAAGGTCTCCACCTCCGCAGCCGAAGCGAAGTCGCTCAACCTACTGACCCCAGAAGACGGCATTACCCTGAATCGCGAACGGCTGCTGCTCGATGCGAAGGCTGTAGCGGAGGCGCTGGCCGATGCCGGCTATCTGCCTCCGGTGATGCGCATGGATATACCGGCAGCGGGGGAAAGCGTGCTCGCGACTTTGAAGCTTGGCGCTTACATCATGCAGCAGTCCGGTTATGCGAGCGATCATGATGTAAAGGTTGCGGGCCATGTTGCGCACATCCTCTGCGGCGGACGCGTAGCACCGGGCACGCGGGTCAGTGAGCAATATTATCTGGACCTCGAGCGCGAAGCATTCCTCTCGCTTTGCGGCGAGCGCAAGACACAGGAGCGCATTGCCTACACATTGAACAGCGGAAAACCGCTAAGGAACTAAGAACAGGATGAACGAATCATGCAAGACGCAGTGATTGTAAGCACCGTCCGCACACCGGTCGGTAAAGCGCCGCGAGGAACCCTGGCCACTGCCCGGCCTGACGATCTGGCCGCCATCGCCATCGAAGGTGCCTTTTCGCGCGTGCCCCAGCTGGACAAGAGCGAGGTCGACGACGTGATCCTTGGCTGCGCCCATCCTGAAGCCGAACAGGGAATGAACGTGGCACGGATCGCAGGCCTGCGCGCAGGTCTGCCCGTCGAGGTTTCTGCCATGACGGTGAACCGCTTCTGCGCCTCCGGTCTGCAGGCGATCGCGCAGGCCGCAGATCGTATCCGTGGTGGTGGCGCATCGGTAATCGTCGCCGGCGGCACCGAGTCCATGAGCATGATTCCGATGGGCGGCCATAAGATCAGCGCAAACCCGTGGCTCGTCGACAATCTGCCCGCCACTTACCTCTCGATGGGTCTCACCGCGGAGCGCGTAGGCGAGCGCTTCCACGTCTCGCGCCAGGATGCAGATGGATTCGCACTCGCCAGTCATCAGAAGGCACTAAGGGCAATTGCCGAGGGACGCTTTGCCGATGAGATCGTGCCGGTGGAATGGACCGAACGCACCCCCAAAGCAGGATCGGCAAAACCGAAGGAAGAAAAGCGTAGCTTCCAGATAGACGAAGGGCCGCGCACGGATACCTCGGCAGAAGCATTGGCAAAATTAAGGCCGGCCTTCCACGCCAAGGGAACGGTAACGGCAGGCAACTCCTCGCAGACCTCCGACGGCGCGGCCGCCGCGATCGTGACCAGCGCGGAACGGGCTGCGGCGCTCGGCATGAAGCCGCTGGCGCGCTTCGTTGCGTTTGCCACGGCGGGATGCTCGCCGGACATTATGGGCATCGGTCCGGTCCATGCCATTCCGAAGGCGCTGAGGATTGCAGGGCTGAAGCTCGACGATATCGGGCTGGTCGAACTGAACGAGGCCTTCGCCGCGCAGTCGCTTGCTGTGATCCGCGAGCTTGGACTGGATCCGGACAAGGTGAACGTAAACGGCGGAGCTATCGCCCTGGGCCATCCGCTGGGCTGCACCGGCGCGAAACTGACGGCGACGCTGCTGCACGAGATGCAGCGCCGCAAGGTGCGCTACGGATTGGTGACGATGTGCGTGGGCGGCGGCATGGGTGCGGCAGGCATCTTTGAGAACCTGAATTGAACTTGTAGTTATTGGAGTGACATTATGGCAACGTTGGCGTCACAACCTACTACTGTCAAGGCGGCCGCGGGCGCCAGCTTTCTGCTGGAAGAGCGCACGCCGCAGGAAATCTTCACGCCAGAGGACTTCAGCGAGGAGCACCGGCAGATCGCCGAAACGGCTTCGAATTTCGCGCAGAAGGAAATTCTGCCGGCGGCAGATGCGATCGAAGCAAAGGACTACAAGGTGACACGCGCGCTCCTCACAAAGGCCGGCGAGCTAGGCCTGATGGCCACCGACACACCGGAGGAATACGGCGGCCTGGCAATGGACAAGGTCGCCTCGGCCATTGTCGGCGAGAAGCTCTCCGTGCTGGGCAGTTTCGCTACCACATTCAGCGCGCACGTCGGCATCGGCATGCTGCCGATCATCTGGTACGGCACGCCGGAGCAGAAGAGGAAATATTTGCCAAAGCTGGTCACGGGCGAGTGGATCGGCGCGTATGCGCTCTCCGAAGCGTCATCCGGGTCCGATGCAATGAATCTGCGGACACGCGCCGTGCTTTCGCCGGACGGCCAGCACTACATCCTGAACGGCGAAAAGATGTGGATCACCAATGCCGGCTTCGCCGACCTCTACACCGTCTTTGCCAAGGTGGATGGCGAGAAGTTCACCGCATTCCTGATCGAGCGCAGCACGCCGGGATTTGCGGTAGGGGCGGAGGAGCACAAGCTCGGCATTCGCGGCTCGTCTACCTGCCCGCTCATTCTTACGGATTGCAAAGTTCCCGTCGGCAATGTGCTCGGCGAGCTGGGCAAGGGCCACCATATCGCGTTCAACATCCTGAACATCGGCCGCTTCAAGCTGGGCGCTAATGCAATCGGCGGCGCGAAGTACTCGCTGACAAACGCAATCCGCTATGCGAAGGAACGCAAGGCCTTCGGCAAGAGCATTGGTGAATTCGGCATGATCCAGCAGAAGCTGGCGGAGAGCGTCACCGGGATCTATGTCGGTGAGAGCATGGCCTATCGCACCATCGGGATGATCGATGCGGCGCTGAACTCGCTCGAGGACGAGAATGCGACCAACGCGCGCGAAATCCAGAAGAAGATTGAGGAATACGCTGTCGAGTGCTCGATCCTGAAAGTGTGGGGATCGGAGATGCTGGAGATCGTGGTGGACCACACGCTGCAGATCTATGGTGGCTACGGTTACGTGGAGGAATATCCGGCGGAGAGAGCCTATCGCGACTCACGTATCAACCGCATCTTCGAAGGCACGAATGAGATCAACCGGCTGATCATCACCGGCTGGTTGATGAAACGCGCAGCCAGCGGCCAACTGCCATTACTGGGTGCAATCAAAAAGCTGATGGCCGAAGTGATGGAGCCACCCTCCTTCGACAACAGCGACGAGACAGACGATCCGCTCGCCGCGGAAGCTGCCCTGCTCGCAAATTTGAAGAAGGCGGCCCTCTTCTGCTCCGGTTCAGCCACGCAAAAGTACATGCAGGCGTTGCAGGACCAGCAGGAGATCATGGGTGATCTGGCTGATATGACGATGCAGGTCTATGCGCTTGAATCCGCATTGCTGCGTGCGAGGAAGCTCGGCTCCAATCCGCAGACCCAGAAATCGCAGGCGGCAACTGCGCGTGCCATGGTGACGCTCTTCGCTGCGGAGGCGCTCGCGATTGTCGAGAAGGCCGCCCGACGTGTCATTGCTGCTGTTGCCGAAGGCGATATGCTCCGCACGCAGTTGGCCATTCTGCGCAGGCTTTTGAAGCACACGGCGCAGGATACGATTGCGCTGGGCCGCATCGTGGCGCAGCGTCAACTCGATGCAGGCGGTTACAAGCTCTAGCCAAGGAACTAGGTAATAACCCGCGTCTTCAAGTCCAAGGTGAAAGCATCATCTGGGGTCTTGGTCATACCACCGTCCTCGGCCGGGTGGAATTCCATCCGGAGCGTGGTTGCATTCACAATCACCCGCATATAACCGTAATGAGTGTCGTCATAGCTCGCCAGCGTCAGCGTGCTGTCCACCGTCATCGGCGTGCGAATCGCATTGCCGCTCGCCGCCGTCCGCATCTGCGTGAGCCCATGCCCTCCCATTCCCGCCACAACGTAAGGAATCGTCAGCCCGGAAACAGTACGGGTGTAGCGCTGATAATTGTGCGAATGTGCGGAGAGCACGACGTGCGGCCAGAAGCCCGCCTGTGTTGCCGCATCGTCCATGTCCTGCAGCATGCGCGGACTGCCGCCGTGGTTCACGCCACCGGTAAACGGCGGATGATGCACCGCCACCAGCACAGCGCCGGGAAATTTCTCGCTTTTGCAGCGAGCGAGCGCTGTCTTGAGATAAGTAACCTGGTCGTCGTTGAGCGTGGGACGCGTGCGGCCCTCAGTCGAGATCACGCCCGGGTCTTCCAGCGTATTGCTGTACAGCCCAAGCAGACGGACAAACGGCGCCTGCAGCGTGTAGTAGACGCCCGGCTGAATCATCGCGGTGCGTGAAAGGCCGCCGGCCTCGTCCGTATTCACCGGCGTTGCGGAGCAGAAATTGCGCAGATACGCGTCCAGCGTGGGAACGGCTTCCTTTGGATAAGTCACGCCATCGTGATTGCCGGGGATGCTGAGAATCGGCGCGGGATAGTTGCGGTATGGCTCATAGAACTGGTCATAGTAGTAGGCCGCCTCGCCGAAGTTATAGACCACATCGCCGAGGTGATAGAAAAACGAAGGCGCATCGGCGGCATTTTCCTCGGTGAAGTCGCTCACCATCTTGTCCGCCACCTGCGACTGCGTCGAAGGTCCTTTGGTGCTGCCGGTATCGCCCACGGTATGGAAGACGATCTGCCCGGCCTTCTGAATTGCCGCCACGCGCGCCGGCCCCTGCGAACCGAGGGTATCCGCGAACTGCAGCACCGGTTCTGCCGCTGCGCCGCGCGGCGCAGGAAATGGTTCGACCGTTCCGACCTCCTTCAGCTTCTGGTCAGTAACAGGATCGCGGAAGCTGGTCGGATCGGGCGTGGGCGATGGCTGCGCAAATACCGGATCATTGCCGGCATGGAGACTAGTAGTAGTTTTCTTGGATGGAGCAGATTTCACGGCTTTCGATTGAGCAGACTTCTTCGCCATGGGGGAGGCTCCTTCGGAAATACAAGCGACCATTTTGCTACCGCCGCATGAAGATGAAGCAAATCGTAAGCTTCAATCCTGCACGGGCAGCACATCCACGAGCAGAACGTCGAGGAAGCGTGGTCCATGAACCCCTTTGATGCGAGTCATCTCGATATCCGCAGTGGCCGATGGGCCGGAGAAAAACGTAACTGGTCGTGTGGAATCGATGCGCGCGAAGGCTTCCGGCAGGCTCTCCACCACCTGCGCTGCATCGACTATGCAGAGGTGATAGTCCGGCAAAAGTGTAAGAACACGTCGCCCCTCTGTCGGGCCATGCTGCAGCACGATGCTGCCGGACACCGCAATACCCAGGGTGGCTGCTGTCATCACGCCATCGACTGCATTGAGGGCATCCACAGACAGCTCCTGATCGGCAATCCACTCCACACCATCATCCCGCCATGTCGCCGGTAGTCCGACGGGAACCGCCATTCGCGTTCGGTTGGCCGCCTTCAATATCGCCGCCGCTTTTGCCGCGATCTCATGCTGGCGCACGTGAAAGACGCACGCGTCATAATCGCGTAGCCGCTCCTCGAAGAGCGCCACTACCTCTGCGCTTGGTGCGTTGGCACCGTCCGAACCCGCGCCGTCATAGGCACGCGGAATCGCCTCCTGCGGGCGAGCCGCCCTGGAATTCGCTTTTCGTATGCGTTCCAGCACTCGCTCGCGGCTGGAGGTTGCCGCAGCGCTCATGATTGTCCTCGCTGCTGCCACCATTCGCGGAAGGTCTGCTGCGGCAGCGGCGCCAGATCGCGCGTCTCCGTCCACCGACCCGCCATGCCAGGCAGCCAGCGATACCAGGTCTCGCCGTGATGGATAGTTCGCTGTCCGATGCGAGCCAACCGTTGTGCCGCCTCGTATCTCCGATGATTTGCGAAAACAGCAGCCATCGCCATCATCCCTGCGCGCTCCTGATCGAAGAGCGACGCCAGCTTGCGGCGACCGCGATCTACCATGCGCGAACGCAGATGCACCAGCACCTCGGGGATATTGATCTTTACCGGACAGACCTCGTAACACGCGCCGCATAGCGAGGATGCATACGGCAGCGACTGCGCATGGCGCATATCCTCAAGCTGCGGAGTCAGGATCGCCCCGATCGGTCCCGCGTATACCGATCCATACGCATGGCCGCCCGTCTGCCTATACACGGGGCACGCATTCTGGCATGCGCCGCAACGGATGCACTGCAGTGTCTGCCGTCCGATCGCATCACGGAGAACACGGCTGCGTCCGTTATCGAGCAGCACGACGTGCATCTTCTTTGGGCCATCGCCCTCCACCACACCTGACCAGATTGAGTTGTACGGATTCATCCGCTCGCCCGTTGCCGAGCGCGGGAGGGTTTGCAGCAGCACCTCGAGATCGGCAAAACGCGGAATCACCTTCTCGATGCCGACGATGGCGATCAAGGTTTCTGGCAGGGTCAGGCACATGCGTCCGTTGCCCTCGGACTCGACGATGGTGATTCCACCCGACTCTGCGATCAGAAAATTCGCGCCGCAGATCGCCGTCTTCACTCGCAGGAACTTCTCGCGGAGATACTGCCGCGCCGCCGCGGTCAGCGCCTCCGGGTCATCGCTTAAATCCGGCAGTCCCATGCTTCGTGCGAAAATTTCCCGAACCTGCTGCCTGTTTTTGTGCAGAGCCGGAACAACGATATGCGATGGCTGATCGCCTCCAAGCTGGAGAATGAGCTCGGCAAGATCCGTCTCATGCGCGGTCACACCGTTGTGCGCGAGATATTCGTTCAGGCCGATCTCGGCCGTAGTCATCGACTTGATCTTGATGACCTCGCTGGCCGCCTCCTCCCGCAGGATTTGAAGGACGATCCGGTTGGCCTCCGCGGCATTCACAGCCCAATGCACCGTCCCGCCCGCCGCCTCAAAGCGCTGCTCAAACTCGAGCAGATATCGGTCGAGATTCCACAGAGCCTCGCGTCGAATGGCCGCACCGGCATCGCGCAGCGCCTGCCAGTCGGCCTTTTCCTCGACCAGCGCAGCGCGTTTCCGCTGAATCGTGTCGGTGGCGCGCACCACGTTGCGACGTAGTTGCGTGTCGCGCAAATCTGTCTTCGCCGCCTTCGGAAATGGCGGAGCCGTCTTGGGATCAAGAATGCGGGAATTGTGACCGCCGGGCTCGATCTGCACCAGAGTCATGCGGGAGCATCCTCCGTGCCGGCGAGCACCTCCGCAAGATGCAGCGTGCGCACGCCGGCGAATTGCCGGTGCAGCATGCCTTGCATATGCATTAGGCAGGAGTTGTCGCACGCGGTGCAGACCTCGGCGCGCGTATTCAGCACCGCCTGCGTCTTCTCGGTGAGCATCGCAGCGGAGACATCTGCGTTCTTCACCGCGAAGGTGCCCCCAAAGCCGCAGCACTGTTCCAGGCCTTCCAGCGGCACCAGTTCCAGCCCGCGCACCGCGCGCAGCAACTGCAGCGGCTTATCACCCAGATGCAGGCTGCGCAGGCCATGGCAGCTCGCGTGATACGTCACGCGATGCGGAAAATAGGCACCGACGTCCGTCACGTCGAGGCGGTCCACCAGCAGCTCACTGAATTCGAAGACGCGCGGCAGCAATTGCGCGACGCCTGTCGCCATTCCCGCATCGTCGTTCTCGCGCGCCAGCGTCGGGTAGTACTCACGCATCATCGCGACGCACGAGGATGACGGGATACACACGGCTTCCGCGTTGGCGAAAATTTCGACGAAGCGCTTCGCCAGTGGATACGCCTCGCGCCGGTAGCCGGTGTTGAAATGCATCTGGCCGCAGCAGGTCTGCTCCATCGGGAACTCGATCGTATGCCCAAGCCGCTCGAGCACACGCACGACAGCCTGCCCGGTTCCTGGAAAAAGCGTGTCGTTATAACAGGTAATGAAAAGAGCGATACGCACGCGGGCTCCAGCCGTCTCCTGATGGAAAGTAGACGGGCTCTACTGGAGCGTCGTCTCCTGTTTCAACGGAAGGTCCTCGGACGATCCGCCGATAAGGAAAGTGTACTGCCCCGGCACCAGCTTCCAGCCCTGCTGCTCATCGTAAATGGAGAGATACTTCGGATCGACGGCCACCGTGAGCTCGCGACTCTCACCGGCTTTTAGCGGGACGCGCGCCCAACCCACCAGCCGCTTGGGCGGCTCCTGGGCCGCGGCTGGCAGTCCGGCGTAGACCTGGGCAACCTCCGTCCCGGCGCGCTCCCCTGTATTCGTAACCGTAAAAGTTACGATAGAATGATCCGCTACTCTGACCTGCAGGCCAGAGTAGCGGTAGCTCGTATACGAGAGGCCATAGCCGAAGGGAAAGAGCACCGGCTTGTGCTCGGCGTCATACCACTTGTAGCCCACTTTCACTCCTTCGTCATAGTGCACGTTGAAGGTTGGCTTGGCTTCGCCGGTGCGCATGACAGCCTCTTTGCCCTGCGCACCTGGCGGCGGGGTCACCAGATTCGGATGCGGCAGATCCGCCACGCTGCGCGGAAAGGTCATCGGCAGCTTGGCGCTCGGGTTCACGTCACCGAACAGAACATTGGCTACCGCTTTCGCGCCGCCGCTGCCTGCATACCACGCTTCCACCACGCCATCGACCTTATCCAGCCATGGCATGGTCACCGCCGTCCCCGTTTCCAACACGACAATCGTGTGCGGATTCGCCGCAGCCACCTGCTCGATCAGCGCATCCTGGTGGTCCGGAAGCGATAGATCGGGCAGGTCCATGCCTTCACTCTCCCACTGGTACGCGAAGACGATCGCCACATCGGTACCCTTCGCAGCTTCTGCCGCGGCCGCGGGCTCACTGCCCCCGTAGCGCACAGACACTCCGGGCGCCTTCGCCGCGATCTCCTTCATGGGCGATGTTGGGAACCACACGTGCGCTTGCCACCCAGCCGGGGGACGCCCCGGCGGATCCACCTGCGCCGAGCCGCCGCCGGAGATCATCCCCGTATCGGCATTGACCCCGAGTACCGCAATCGAATGTATTTTCGCCGGATCGAGCGGCAGCACGTTCTGTTTGTTCTTCAGCAGCACAATGCTGCTCTCCTCGATGCGCTGCGCCGTCTCGAGGCCGCCCTCCACGTCCACGACGCTCTTCTGCGCCGGATAGTCCACCAGTCCGGCTGCAAACTCGGCGCGCAAGACGCGATGCGCATGATCGTCGATCTCGGACATCGACACTTGCCCGCTCTGCACCGCATCTTTCAATTTGGCACCGAAAAACAAGTCTTCCGGCTCCTCGTTATCGAGCCCAGCGGCAGAGGCCTTCACCGTGCTGTGCGTGCCGCCCCAGTCGGAGAGCACGAAGCCTTTGAAATTCCAGTCCTTCTTCAACACATCCGTAAGCAGGTACTTATTCTCGCAGGCGTAATCCCCATTCACCGCGTTGTAGCTGCACATCACCGCTTGCGGGTTGCCCACCCTGAGGCCGATCTCAAATGCCATCAGGTCACTTTCGCGCATCGCGCGCCTGTCAATGATCGAATCCACTTCGTTACGACCGCTCTCCTGGTCGTTGATCGCATAGTGCTTGATGTCACCGATGACGTGCTGCGCCTGCTCGCACCGGATGCGGTTGCCCACCAGCGTGCCGGCCAAGACCGGGTCCTCGCCCATATATTCAAACGTCCGGCCATTGCGCGGCTCGCGCGTCAGATTCACACCGCCGCCCAGCGTCATGTTATAACCCTGCGCACGCAGTTCGCGGCCAATCAGTGCGCCATAATCACAGGCCGCCTGCGGGTCCCAGCTCGCGGCCGAGCCCAGATTGGACGGCAACGCAGTCGAGTAGCGGCCATTCTCCGCGCTGCTGCGCACGCCGTATGCGGCATCGCTCATCTGAATCTTCGGAATGCCGAGGCGCTCAACGCCTAACGTGAAACCGGCGCCGCCATTGCCAAGATACGCATTCGGACGCGGCTTGCCCCATCCGGGCATGCCGTTGCCGTGCAGCAAATCAATCTTTTCGTCCAGCGTAAGCTGCTTCAGCACCATGTCGGCACGCTCATCCGGAGAGAGGCCGGGCTGCATCCAGGGCTGATTCTTCTGCGCCAGAGACTCGGTCTGATTGTGCCGCCGATGCTGCGCGCTCAACGACATACTTCCAGCCGCCAGGGCTATTACAGAGACTACGGTCACGCACAGCAGAAACGGCTTGCTCATCCGGTAGGCACCATCCAATCGTTATTGTGCCCACCATCATAGCCATACCGAGGCTCATCTGTGCAGCTTTTTGAGCTTATAGTGCCATGCACAATCGTTTGACTACGGCCTCATACGACCGGCACGCTCTCCCGATTGCGCAGCAGGTCATGCAGCGGCTTGCTGTAGGTGCGGCTGACCCGCAGGTGCGTCCCGTCCTGCAGCGTCAGGCGGCAGTCGCGGTTCGCCAATGGTTCGATGCGGGTGATCCGGTCCAGCTTTACGATCGTCGACCGATGAATGCGCAGGAATTCGTTCCGGTCCAGACGGCACTCGAGCAAATGAAGTGGCTCGCGCAGCAGATGCATCTTCTTCCCGACATGCAGGCCGGCGTAGTCGCCCACTGCTTCAATCCAATCGATCTCCGACGATTGCACGAACGCCACCTGATTGCCGTTGCGGATGGCGAAACGTTTCGCCGGCCCGCCATCGTTACGTTCGGAGTGCAACTCCAGCAGCTTTTGAAACCGGCTGTGCAACACATCCTGCTGTTGCAACGCCAGGATGCGCCGCGCTCGCTCCAGCGCGATGAGAAACCGCACGTTGTCGATCGGCTTCAACAGGTAATCAAGAGCTTGGACCTCGAAAGCGGCCAGGGCGTACTCGTCATAGGCGGTCAGGAAAATAATGCAGGGAATCGATCCCTGCGGCAAGGACCGAAGCACCTCTATGCCGCACATCCCCGGCATTTGAATGTCGAGAAATACCAGGTCGGGCTTGAGCGTAAGAATCGACCGGATGGCATCTTCGCCGTTGGCGCATTCTCCAATCACCGTGATATCAGGATGCTCGCCCAGACGAAGAATGACACCACGCCTGGCCAGGGGCTCGTCATCCACAACCAACGCTCGAACGTTCACTGTGCCTCCAGAACCTGCAACTCGGACAATGTCTCGACCGTGCTGAATGGCATGGAAATGCGGACCTCATACGTGCCGTTCGCCGTCGCATGTGTTTCCAGCGTCGCCTCGTATCCATACATCTGTTGCAGCCGTGCGCGCGTATTGGTCAGCCCTACTCCGCGATGGGGTACCGATGTAGTGCGCCGCAGAACCGGAGCCTCGTCCTCAGCGCTGTCATTTTCGATCCTCACTCGCAACCGTCCGCCAACAGTATCCGAATGGAGGACAAGATTCCCTCCGTCGGGTCGCTTGGCGATGCCATGCCGGATCGCATTCTCCACGAGCGGCTGAAGCAAAAACCGAGGCACCATGGCCTCCTGCGTCTGCGGATCAATCTCCAAGGTGACCGTCAGTCGAGGTCCGAAGCGTACCTTCTCCAGCGCCAGGTATTCCTTGGTGACCGCAATCTCTTCTTTCAGCGAGACCTGGTGGGTGTCTGGCGACTCAAGCGTTCTCCGCAGCAGGTCCGCGAGACGCGCGATCATCTGTGTGGCAATGCGCGGCTGGTTGTCCAGCACCAGCGTGGAAATCCCATTTAACGTGTTGAACAGAAAATGCGGCTGAAGCTGGTAGCGAAGCGCGCGCATCTGCGCATCTTTCGCCATCACTTCCAGGGCTTGCAGCCGGAGTTTCTCCTCTTCCCATCCCTGGTAATGCTTGATGCCGAAGTAGAGAAACCCCCAGGCCTCCAGGACAAAGCAGCTTCCTGTGGCCATTGCAAATAGATAGGTCCAATGGAAGTGCGACGGCTCAGTGCTAAACCGAAGCTCCGCCCAGAGCGACGCTGCAGCGACGATCAGGCCGAGTGCATACGCGACCACTGTGCAAGTAAACAACGTCCGAATTAAGGAAACACGAGCTCGCCACAGCGCATGGCAGACCGCGTACATTACGAAACTGAGAAGAAATCCGGACACCAGAAACCCGGCGTGGTACGCCACGTCATCCCGCATGTTCCGCAGCGGCAGCATGGAAGCCGCCACGGTCGCGGCGTACAGCAGCCAACCACCTAACTGAAACTGCCAGAACGAAAAGGAGCGAATACGCGGGCTGGAGTTAATTTGCTCCACGTCAGATATTCTATTGGTCGCCAAGGCGTTTTCCTGCACCGTTCTGGCGCAGGAAATGCACGGTTCGTCGCAATCCGGGAGCGGCTCGTCGATATCGCCTGTAACTGCGTCCCATGGCAGTCTTAGCCTGTGGCGCATGCGACAGTTATTGCGCGCCTCGCTGCGTCTTTTGGCCATGGTCCTGACTGTCTTCCTTGGCCACGCGTTTTCCCATGCGTCCTCTCTTACGCCGCCGCCCGGCTTCAGCTTCGACGGCTACTGGCAATGTTCCGGCAGCTTCCCGAGCAGTGGCCGACAGCATCGGTCTGTCTATCACGGGCAAGCCAGCGCTGACGGTAAATGGGTGGATCTGACAGAGACCGATACCGATCCCAATGGGTACGTCGGCCGCTACGAGCTGGGAACAGACGCGAGCCATGACAAGCTGGTGTTCATCGACATGAACTCCGCCGGCTACGCCATCTTCGATAGCCCGGGCTGGGATGGCCGCACCCTCACTGTGACTAGCACCGAAGTACTGCGCTACTCCTCGGCGGCTCCCAAGAATCGCTTCCTGTATACGGTGAACGATCCCGAGCACTTTGACGTTGAGTGGCAGTACCAGAAAGCCGAAGCCTGGGCCTCCGGCGATTTGCTGCACTGCGCCGCCCAGACGCCGCCGCTCGCTTTGAACTACGCGCCCCGTGCCGATTCGGGTATGTTGTCTTTCATTCTGCGCGCATTCCTCGAATCCAAACCGACGCTGTTTCTTACGCTGCAATTGCCCTTCTGAGCGGGCGCCGCGCTACGGCGTCCGCTCGTAGCTGCGCATCGCGGAGTATCCTTCCCCAGGAATGTTCCTCGCGATCGAAGGTTTCCTCTCTCACGCCCCAAAAGGCTGCCGCTCTAAGGTTGCACTGCCGCTCGCCCTGGCAGCTCTGATTTTCACATCGTGTGCGCGAGCCGCCGGCCAGCACGCCGAGATTTTTCACCTCGGACAATTCGACAGTTCCTCCCGGGAGTTCCACTCCGGCCAACCCGATCATTCGGTCCGAGTCTCTGCGAGTGATCCCGCGGCCGTAGGCACCTGGTATGCCTTCCAACCAGAGCAGCCGGCTGGCGGTACTGCAGCGGATATTGCAGCCGCGCCGCGCACGATAGTCTTCCAGATTGCCGGCACCCCGGCCGCACGTTACGGGATTCGATTATCTCTGCTCATCGAGCACCCCAGCGTGCCAGTGCTTCGCGTAAGCATCAACGGCCACAGCGGAAGCTTCTTCCTTGATCCACATCTTGTCCGGACTGAGAACGATGAAGCTGTCTTCTTCCCCTCGTTTTCACGCGCCGATCTGGCATTCGAGTTTCCTGGGACGTATCTGCATCCGGGTGAAAACGAGATCAGTTTCGCCGCGGTGTCGGAGACCAATGATTTGCAGGCGCCCCAAGCCGGGTTCCACTACGACGCGATCTCGATGGAAGTGTCCGGCCCGACGTCCGCGCAGCCTCAGGTGCGCATCGAGCCGACGATCTTCTTTCGCACAGTGGACGGCACGCTGCAGGAGGCACTCGACGTCATCGTACGTTCCGATGGAACGGCGGCAGAAACCGCTATCGTGACGGCGAAGGAAAAAAGGGCAATGCTCAAGCTCGACCAGGCAATCGCCTGGGGCGAGCAAAAGCAGCGCATCTACATTCCGGCTTTTGACCAGCCAGCTCACGCGACAACCGAAATAACGGTCGGTGGCAAGACCGAGCATGTCGCGCAGGATTTGCAGCCTGCAAAGCGCTGGACGCTCTATATCGTCCCGCACATCCACCTGGACATCGGCTACACGGATTACCAAGCCAAAGTGGCCGCGCTGCACAGCCGCGCGATCGACGAGGCGCTCGAGATGTTCGCCGCGCATCCTGACTTCCGCTTCAGCCTCGACGGCATGTGGCCTCTGGAGCAGTTCATGAATACGCGCAGCCCGCAGCAGCAGGAGCGCGCATTTGCAGCACTGAAGTCCGGGCAACTCTTCGTCCCCGCGGAATATTGCAACCTGCTCACCGGCTTCGCTTCCACGGAAGTGTTGATCCGCTCGCTCTACCCCAGCGCAGCTTTCGATCAGCGGCACCGTCTGCCGCTGAACTACGCAAACGTCACCGACGTCCCATCCTTCTCCTGGTCTTATGCATCGATACTCGCTGCCGCCGGCATTCCCGAGCTGCTGGCCGGCAGCAATAACGGACGCGGCCCGGTGCTGCTGCAAGGACATCTCGACCACAACTCGCCCTATTGGTGGGAAGGCCCCGATGGTGGCCGCGTGTTGATGTGGTACTCGCATCATTACCACCAGATGTGGACCACCTTCGGCCTGCCGCCGCGAATGCGCGCCGCGGAAGAAACACTGCCGCTGTTTTTTCAGAATTACGAACGCGATGGCTACAAATCCAGCTCCACCATCATGTATGGCACACAGGTGGAGAACTCCGATCTTTATCCCGAGCAAGCCACCTTCGCCGGTGAATGGAACAGCCGCTATGCTTATCCCCACCTCGAGTACGCCGGCTTCCATCAGGCTCTATCTGCGATCGCGGCCGATTTCAAGAACGACCTCCCTGTGATCCGCGGAGACGGCGGCCCTTACTGGGAGGATGGCATCGCCGCCGACGCATACTTCGGCGCACTTGAGCGCGCCACCGAATCACGCGCACCCTCCGCAGAGAAGCTCGCCACCATCAGCACGCTCGTGAATCCACAGATCGCCATAGACAAGACTCGCTTCGACAATATGTGGAAGAACATGATGCTGATGGACGAGCACACCTGGCTCTCTTCCGACAGCTACACCGATTCCGAGAACGACCAGGCTACCGTGCAACTC
Source organism: Acidobacteriaceae bacterium (assembly GCA_045808105.1). Lineage (GTDB taxonomy): Bacteria > Acidobacteriota > Terriglobia > Terriglobales > Acidobacteriaceae > KBS-83. The sequence goes on from JBJMGC010000172.1 coordinate 21,728, forward strand.
CGTGTGAAAGATGCATCGGCTACCGAAGCGAGCGGGGCGGCCGACTGGCTAACGCGCCACGGCTTGGCCGATCTGGCAGACTCCATCGACACGCCTGCTCACAGCATCGTCATCTTCAATCCGCTCAACTGGCCGCGCGGCGGTTCCGTGTCTCTGGACATCCGCAAAGGACAGGAGATCGTTGATGCAATTACCTGCAGATTGGTGCCTATCTCGGTGACAGATCGCGGTGAGCACACCTGGCGAGCCACCTTCGGCGCCGAAGATCTTCCGTCTGTGGGCTACAAGACCTATCTGCTGCGGGATGGCTCAGCAGGTCCACCGGCGCCCACGAAGGCCGCCGCGCTCGAGAATTCCGATTACCGCGTCGAGCTCGACCCGGCGTCCGGAGCGATCCGCAGTATCTACGACAAATCCCTTCAGCGCGATCTCGTCGACGCCGCAAGCCCATACCGGCTCGGCCAGTATCTCTACATCACCACCGAACATCGGACGGGCCAGCCGGACAATTACGTGGTCCACCCCGCCCAGAACGGCCATCTGCTCTCCATCGAGAAGAACGCCGATGGCAGCATCATCGCCCAACTCGACAGCGCCGGTGTGAACACGCCTTCCATCCACACATCGATTGCGCTGCCTGCACACGGAAAGACAATCCTCATCGATACCAACCTGGAAAAGAAGGCCACAACTGACGATGAAGCCGTGTACTTCGCCTTTCCCTTTGCAATGATCCACCCGGAATTTCAGTATGAAATCCAGAATGGCGTGGTCGATCCGGCACACGACATGTATCCCGGCGCTGGACACGACTGGTTCTCGATCCAGCATTGGGCAGCAGTGCAGCAGGATGGACTCGCAGCCGCCGTGCTGCCACTGGATGCGCCTCTCATGACCTTTGGGGACATCACCCGAGTTACGTTCCCCAAGGAGTTCGGTACGCGGAAAGGATCGATCTTCTCGTACGCGATGAACAACTACTGGCACACAAACTATCGCGCCGCCCAGGGCGGCCACTTCCACTTTCGCTACGTCATCACCAGCGCAGCATCCATCGATGCTGTCGCCCTAAGCCGTCTTGGATGGGAAGAATCGACGCCGCTCGAAGTCTCCGAGGTGACCGCATCCGACAAAGCGGTGGAATGGAAACGCCCGCTCGATGGAAAATCCGGCAGCTTTCTCCAACTCGACGATCCTGCTCTCGTGCTCGAA
>JBJMGC010000173.1:0-7482 GCA_045808105.1 Acidobacteriaceae bacterium
GAACACGCTGCTCGCTGTCGGTGCGTGGCTCAAAGTGAACGGCGATGCCATCTACGGCACGCGTCCGTGGCGCCAATTCGGCGAGGGTCCAACGAAGTTTGAAGCGGGGTCCTTCCACGACACAGACGCAAAGCCCTATACCGCGGAGGACTACCGCTTCACTACGAAGGACGGCGCGCTCTACGCGATTGAACTCGGCTGGCCGAAGGACGGCGACGCCGTCATCCGCGCGCTCGGCCCAGGTGTTGGGACACGCGAAATTTCTTCGGTAGAGCTGCTTGGATCCGCCGCGCCGCTGACCTTTCAGCAGAAGTCCGACGGTCTTCACATCCATGTGCCCGCGGCACCCGTGGGCCAGTATGCCTATGCGTACCGCATCACCTGGCGCTAAGAGAGAGGACGATGATGAAACACCTGCTCGCCTGCCTCACCCTGCTCGCACCGATCCCGGCTCTCGCCCAGAACTTCGTGGAGGTGAAGCCGACCCCGCAGCAGGTCGCGTGGCAAGACATGGAGATGGGAGCCATCATCCACTTCGGCACCAACACCTTCCTCAATCGCGAGTGGGGTGACGGCACTGCTCCGGTCAGCGTCTTCAATCCCCAGCATGTCGATACCGACCAGTGGATCGCAGCCGCAAAATCCGCAGGCATTCGCTACGTGGTGCTCGTCGCGAAGCACCACGATGGCTTCGCGCTCTATCCCACCGCGCAGACCGACTACAGCGTCAAGTCGAGCCCGTGGCTCGGCGGGAAAGGCGATCTGGTTCGCATGGTCTCCGGCAGCGCTCGATCGCATGGTCTGCGCTTCGGCGTCTATCTCTCGCCGTGGGACCGTCACGATCCGCGTTACAAGGATCCCACCGCCTACGACAAGTATTACCTCGCGATGCTTGAGGAGCTTGCCTCGCGTTACGGCGAGCTCACCGAGTTCTGGCTGGATGGCGCGGGCAGCGCCGGCCGCACCTACGACTTCGACACCATCATCGATAACCTGCGCACGTATCAGCCGAATGCCCTCGTCTTCGCAGATGTCGGCCTCTTCAAGTACGCCGACCTGCGCTGGGTTGGCACGGAAAGCGGCAAGGTAGATTTCGAAAATTGGAATGTGGTCGACCGCGCCGGCTATCTGCGCTGGCGCCCCGTCGAGGCCGATACGCCACTCCACACCGATCACTGGTTCTGGCATCCGAACGACGAATCGAGCTTGAAGTCCGTCGGTGAATTAGTGAAGGAGTACGACCAGACCGTCGGCCGCGGCGCGCAGCTGATGCTCGGCCTTGCGCCGGATAACACTGGTCTCCTGCCTGCCGCGGATGTGGCGCGTCTGAAGGAATTTGGCGAACGCATCCACCAGATCTACAGCGACAATCTGGCGCTGCATGCCAAGGTCGCGACCGATACCGCCGCCGCCTTCGATGGGGATGCGAATACGTATTGGCAGGCACCCATGTCATCGCCGGGGAATAACGCCCCGTCCATGCTCACCATTCAATTCGCGAATCCCACAACATTCGATCGCACCGTCACCATGGAGCGCCTCAACGACGGACAGCACATCAACGCCTATCGCATCGAAGTGGAAGAGAACGGCCAATGGCGCGAGCTGGCACATGCCCAGGCCATCGGGCACAAGAAGATCGACATCTTTCCCGCCGTCACCGCGAGCGCCGTTCGCCTGACGCTGCTTGATACCACTGGGCCCGCACAGATTCGTGAATTCCAGGTGTACAACGGCGGCACCGCCGACTGAAACACCTCCCAGGAAGAGAGAGCATCATGTCCACCAGCACGCCACAACGCCAATACGCGCACCACATGCTGCGCGAAATCCATGAGCAGCCTGCCTCGCTGACTGCGGCGCTCGACCATTACGTCCGCGGCAGCGCGCTCGATGAAGCGTCGTTCGCGCCGGTCTACCAATGGTTTCGTGACCACCATCAAATCGTCTTCTCCGCCTCCGGCTCCAGCCGCCACGCATCGCTCGCCGGCGAGATCATGATCGAGGACGTCAGCGGCATGCCGGTCGACGTCGAGTACGCGAGTGAGTATGTCTATCGTGAGATCAACACGCTGACCAATCCGGGCATCATCGTCGTCTCGCAGTCCGGCGAGACCGCCGACACGCTGGCTGCATTGCGCGAAGCCACGCGCCGACGCCACGGCACTATCGCGGTTACAAATGTCGAGAACTCCACCATGGCCCGCGAAGCGGAGATCAGCCTTCCCACCTGGGCGGGCAGGGAACTGGCCGTTCCCGCGACTAAAAGTTTTACCGCGCAGTTGTTGCTGCTCAACCTCATCGCGCTGAGCTCCGGTGTGGCCCTGCAAACACTCTCCGGCGAAACGCTGGCCGCGCACTTCAAAGAGCTTTCAACCTTGCCGGCGCTGATCGCCAGCCAGCTCGACGCCTGGGAGCGCCAGATGGAGCAGATCGCCGGCGCCGTCCGCAACGTAGAGACTTACCTCTATCTCGGCCGCGGCATTCACTACGCCATCGCGCGTGAGGGCGCGCTCAAGCTGAAGGAATCAGCCTATCTGCAGGCAGAGGGCTATCCCTCGGGCGAACTGAAGCACGGCCCGAACGCGCTGGTCGGTTCCACCGCCGCCATAGTGGCCATCGCGACCGTCGATCGTAGCGAGCCCGGCTCTGTCGTGCGCTACGAAAAGAGCGTGCAGCTGTTGCACGACCTGAAGAAGCAGGGTGCAACTGTGGTCGCGCTCGGCAACGTAGGTGACGACGAGGTCGCCGGCGCCGCCACCCATTTCGTGCCAGTGGCGCCCACGCGCGAGCATCTGCTGCCCATAGCAGAAGTGATCCCGTTACAGCTCCTCGCCTATTTCTCCGCGATTCAGCGTGGCATTGACGTCGACAGCCCGCGCAACCTGACGAAGGCTGTCCTGGCGGAGTAGATTCCTAGTGACTCGCGCCAGAGCTCGAAGCCGCTGTCGCCAGTTTTCGTAGTGAATCGAGGAAGGTAAAGCGCACCAGCGCCGCAGGTTTCGCTGCATCGTCGATCGCTGCGATTGGGCCTGCTCCGGGGATTGCTCCATGTAGCGCTGAATTATTCGGATCGAGATTGCTCAACGCCTGCAGGCCAAGGTGTCCCAACTCGCCCAGTTGCGTGGCGCGGATCGCAGCATCGCTCATCCGCGGATTCGCCTGCATCTCGGTCGCGAGCAATGGCGCAATCTCCTGCCACTCCATGAAGCGACGCGTCAGCCGCGCCTCTGCCGCTGTACTTTCCGCAGTCTTGTTCAGCACTGCATCCACATCCTGCGCAATATCAAATCGCGACGGCGGATCGGGCACCACGGTGTCCACCAGCCGGTCGAGCGGCGTGTGTCCATCCGTGTGCTGGGTTTGTTCGCGCTCGCCAAAGCTCACCGGCTCGAGCACACCGGCAAGCGTCGTCAGCGCCGTCGGATTTACCTCGCCGCTGATGCTGCGCCGCATCATTCCCGGTCCGGTGATGTGCTTCAGCCCGGCCTGCTCCAGCTCGATGGAGATGCCCGGGAGCCGCCGGTACATCGACGCAACATCGCGGTCTGACTGCGGCGACCAGAAGCGTTCTGCCATCACTGCCGTGCGCGGCCATATGCGCGAATCGATCGTGCGCTCGTTCAACTGCTCCGCCCACATGCATACCTCGCCGCCCAGGATCAGCTTCTGCTGCTCTGGCGTCAGCGTGGTGTCGGCGGGAATCGGATCGGCCAGATAATGCGTCTCGTTGCTCTTCATTCCGTCTAGGTAGTAGGGCGCAGAGAGAATCCCGGTATACCCCTGGCGGGCACCTGCAGCGAGGGAATCCACGCCGCGCCACGACTGCACCATCACGTTCTTGGGCAGACCCGGCACCAGCACCTCGTCCCAGCCAATCGGCTTCTTCCCGTGCTTCTCCACGAGCCGCACGACGCGCTGGCTGAAGTAGGTCTGCAACTGCGACGGTTTCTCAAATCCCTTCCGCTTCATGAAGCGCGCGATGCGTGGGTTGGAGGTCCATACTTCTCCATTCACCTCATCGCCGCCAATGTGGAAGTACGCATCGGGGAAGATCTTTGTCATCTCGCCGATAAAGCGATTCAGGAAGACATACGTTCCTTCGCGCGTCGGATCCAGCGCTTCATCGTGCACGCCGGCCACATCGGGCAAGTGGAACGGTCCTTTAGAGCTGCCGAGTTGCTGGTACGCCACCATCCAGCTCACGGTGTGGCCGGGGATATCGAACTCCGGCACCACGCGGATGCCCCGCGCCCGCGCATACGCGACAACTTCTCGCATCTGCTCTTGCGTATAAAATTCGCCGTTCGATCCAAGCGAGGTCAGTTTCGGATAGATCTTGCTCTCGGCGCGGAAGCCCTGGTCGTCGCTCAAATGCCAGTGGAAGACATTCAGCTTCACCATCGCCATGCCGTCCAGCATGCGCTCGATCTGGTTCACCGGCTCGAAGTGGCGGCTGACATCAATCATCAGTCCGCGCCAGAGGAAACGCGGGGTGTCCTCAATGCTCATCGCGGGAATGGTCGCCGCATTGTCCTTCAGCTGCACCAGCTGCAGCAGCGTCTCCATGCCATGAAACGCCCCGACCACGGTTGCGGCCTTCAGCGTAATCAGCGCCGGCGTCACCGTCAGCGAATAGGATTCATCTTCACCCAGCGACTGCACAGCGCCGCCCGCTCCGGCAACATCGATCACGATGCCCGCGCTCGAAAGGTCGCCTGCGATCTGGCTGGGGATGTGCGGCAGCGGCACGCCGCTTTCAAACTGCAGCCGCGTCATCATGCGCACGGTGCCCGCTTCCAGCCGCGGGTTGTGAAAATGTTGAAAGGCTACGTGCATCCCAGGCTTTAGTGTGAAGCTGCCGGTCGCTGCTTCAAAATGGGAGGGCAGCGGCATCAGCCCGTATTGCGCCGCATTGCCATTCGCCATCTGCTGGGCCTGCATGCTGTTACTGCTCAGCAGCGTCGCCGTCAACACAGCGGCTGCTGCCGCTCCAAACACACTTCTCGCAAAACAGCCGCAGATCCGATTCTGCATTCCACCTGTCTCCTGTTTGCATCTGGTCTTCACACGCGCAGCACTTTGATTCCACGTTCTTCAAACGGCGCAATCATCGCGTCTGTCGTGCCTGTGTCGGTCACCAGCATATGTATCTCCTGCACCGGGCAGATCAGCGCCGGGCTCACCTGGCCGATCTTGGTGTGGTCGGCGACGACAATCACCTCACGCGCCTGCCGCTGCATCGCGCGGAAGATCACCGCCTCATCTGCCTCCAGCGTCGTAGCGCCGCGCTCCACGTCCAGTCCAACGACGTTCAGAAACACCTTATCCAGATACACCTGGTTGATGAAGTGCACCGCCGCCGGCCCGCTAAGCGAGAACGACCACGCCCACGGCAGCACGCCGCCCGTGATCGACGTGCGGATGCCCGCGTGATTGCACAGCTCCATTCCGATATTGATCGCGTTGGTGACGACCTTGATGTTGGTGCGATGGCGGATCGCGCGGCCGATCTGCGTTGTCGTGGTGCCGGCCGTCAGTCCGACCGTCTCGTTCTCCCGGATCAAATCTGCCGCCGCCAGTGCAATGCGGCGCTTCTCCTCGGCCGCACGCTGCTCGCGTGCCTGGAATGAAGTGTCATAACGAAACGGTTCGTAGAGCAGCGGCTCCACCAGTGTGGCGCCTCCATGCGTGCGCCGCACCAGGCCGCGCCGCTCCAGCCGATTCAGGTCACGGCGGATACTCGGCGCTGATGTGTCCGCCGTAGACAGCAGCTCTTCAATGCTCGCCGAGCCCCTCTGCAACAGGAGCCGCATGATCTTTTCTTCGCGATCGTCCGTCTTTACCGACATACCAGTTTGCCGTTCTCAGTGAAATTGCCAATGCGCTCTTCACTCGTTCGCCGGAGATAATAGGAGCCGATACCGTGGTCGAATGCGTAATATGCGAAAGTCACAGTCCAGTCGGTCGGAAAATTTCGCATGGCACGTCCGGTGTAGAGTGGAGGCTTCTGGCCACGACGCACCGTAATATTTGCCACAATGAAGAAGAACTGCGGCGCGCAATGTCAGAAGCGATGGGCTAAGCCTACAACACGAAACTGCGGCTGCGGAGCCAATTTTTGCTGATTTGAGGCAAAATGATCAGAGAAGTGTCCAGCAAATCGGTGGAAGCTCAATTTTCAATCGGGGTCGATCTCGGCGGTACGAATCTCCGCGTTGCTGTCTATCGTTCCGGAAGACAGGTGGCCGAGCTCATCTCGCTCCCCACGCGCCTTTCCCAGGGACGTGAGCGGGTCATCCGCGACCTGAAAGATGCCGTCAACGCGCTGCGTTCCCGGTTTCAGGCGCATGGCGAGTCGGCCGGCATAGGGGTCGGCAGCCCCGGTCCCTTGGAATTGCCTGCGGGCATCATTCGCAATCCCCCCAATCTTCCCGGTTGGGACGGCTTCCAGCTTCGCGCCGCCATCGAGCAGGCGATTGATGAACCCATCTATCTCGATAGCGATGCCAATGCGGCCGCGCTTGCCGAATTCGAGCTTGGCTCTGCCCGCGCCGCCGGCATTCACTCGCTCTGCATGCTCACGCTGGGCACCGGCGTCGGCAACGGAATCATCCTGAACGAGCGCATCTGGCACGGCAACAATGGCATGGCCGGTGAAGCCGGTCATCTGATGGTTGAACCCGACGGTCCGGTCTGCCCGTGCGGTGGCCGTGGCTGCGTGGAGTTGTTTGCCTCCGCCACCGGCGTGGTTCGCATGGCCAAAGAAGCGAACGATCCCATGTTGGCTTCCATGCTGCCAAAGGACCCTGACGACTGGACATCACACATGATCGCCGATGCCGCCGTCGCCGGAAATGCCACTGCCATTGCGATCTTTGAGCGTGTCGGGCGCGCTGTCGGCATCGCGTTTGGCGGCGTGGCCAATATGCTCAACCTGCCGCTCTACGTCGTTGCCGGTGGCGTGTCGAATGCGTGGGATCTCTTCGCGCCCGCCATGTTTGCAGAGATGCGTCTGCGCAGCTACGTCTACCGGCCCACCGCAGCCGCGCCCGGCGATCCGCTCGATACCCCGGGCAAGAGCTTCGTCCGCCGCGCTGAGCTCGGCTCGGATGCTGGCATCCTCGGTGCCTGCCTGCTGCCGTTCTCTCGTGATGAGGAAGCGCTCGGCCGCAGTCTCGCCCAATCTACTGAAGCATCCTGAAAAAGAGGTCTGTATCGATGGTCACACGTCGCACGTTTCTGGGAACGCTCTCACTCGCCGCCTGTTCCAATCTCGCACTCCCCCGAGGCATCTCGCAGCGCCTGCTCCATGCCGCCGCCTCCGCCGGGGGCGATGATGTAACCCGGCACGTCAACATCATCATCGGCACCGGCGGCCATGGCCACTGTTTTCCCGGCGCGACTGTCCCCTTCGGCGCAGTTCAGCTTAGCCCAGACACCTACGACGACGGTTGGGATTGGTGTTGTGGCTATCACCGC
>JBJMGC010000174.1:0-5636 GCA_045808105.1 Acidobacteriaceae bacterium
GGAGAGTTTTGGCACTGGCGATTTGCCTTCTCGCAGTGGTGACAACCAAAGCAGCGGACGATCTGAAGTGGCAGCATGGCACGCTGACCGCGATGGAGAGGCAGAAGGTCAAAGAGGGAAGTACGACCACCCACAATACTGACGCTACTGCAAAGGATCGCGGAAACAAAACCGACTACTCGTCAAATAGCACCTCGACGAAGTCAGATAACTTTGAAAATTATCAGGTCTACACGATCGAGAGCGGCAATGTTGTGTACGTCGGCAGCGAGCATCTGCTGTTTCCTTGGTCGAAGGCGGCGGATATCGATCTCGGGCAGCCGGTTCAATTCGCGGTGAAACGGGACAAGATGTTTATCCTCGACTCCAGCGGCAAGCAGCATAAAGCCACAGTGGTGAAGACATCTTTAAAAAGCGCGAATTGATCGCGCGCGGTTAAGCGACGGCTTCAGCCTCAGCGTCCACCATCAGCCACTCCGGATCCTGGATGACATCTCCGCCTTGGTAGACCCATCTCTCGCCGTCCTCTGTGAAGCCGTGGCGTGCGTAAGTATCGCGGCACGGCTCGTTGAATGCGGTGGCTATATAGCGGCCGACGACTTGCTTGCCTCGCCCAGGAAATCCCGCGGTGCGTTTGACATGGTTCAGCAGCGCAGTCTCCACTCCGTAGCCAAAGACGCGGCAGCTCAGCACGAAGGCAGGAATTTCAACGCGGTCCTCTGTTTCCCGCGTAACCGCCACGCACACGGTGCCCATGCTGCCAAACTTATCGCGCGCGTTGACGACGAGAACGCTATGGGAATTGCCGTCGTACCATGCGGTCACTTCTGCGAGTGTGGTGCGGCTGGCGCACATATTGAACTGGTTTGTGCGATTGATCAGCTCGGCGACGCGTTTCAGCTCCTTGCGCTCGGGACGTCGGATGTTTACGCGAAACTCCAGCCGGCGAAAGAGTTCGCGTTGCTCTGCTGCGGCTGCCTCGGCGTTCTCCGCTTCATTTCCGAGGAACTGCTCCCGCTGCGCTTTTTGCTTGTAAGCCAGAGTGCGGTCGAGCTCGTCCTGTTCCGGCAGAAGGTCGGCCGCCAGAGCTAAACGGCGCCACACTGACTCCGATTCAGCGTCGAGCGCCAGCACCTCCGGCATCATCTCCTGCACCATCGCGCGCTCATCCGGCCGATCGTCAATAAACACAAAATCCTTGGTCTTCAGGTTCAGCTCTTCGGCAATGCGCCGGATGTTCTGCACCTTGGAAGTCCAATTGATCTGACAGCAGACAAAATCATCCAGCGTGAGTCCGGCACCATCCCAACGGACATTCTTCGGATCATTCTTCGAGTTGATGGCGAGCAGCAGGCCCTTTTGCCGCAGCCGCTTCAGCGTCTTCTGACGCTCATGGTAGTGCTTCACTTCGCCTTCGCCGATCACGCCGTCCCACAAGGTATTGTCCAGGTCACAGATCACGACCTTCCTCTTCGTCAGCAACGACTGCGCGAGGATCACATCGAGATACAGGCCAGCTATCGCGCGTCCCAGCTCTGCTGGATGCTGCAATCCCACATCGTAGAAGTGGCGTCCCAGCTCATTCTCCGGGCAGGTACGCAACAGGCCCGCCTCGTCCAGCAAAAAGAAGTGCGGATAGGTCTCGCGGTTCAGCTCCTCGATTTGTCCGGGAAGCCACTGATTGACACCACGCCGGGCCATGGAACGTGTCCGCTGCGTCAGGCGATTCTTCGCGAGCTCACGAACACTGCCATCGTGGCGGCGTATGCCCGAGGTGTTATGTACGAAAATGGGCGCCTCAAACAAGCTGCCCAGCAGCTTCATCACCGCCAGGGTATCTGCCTTCGCGCCGGCGAGCACAGCATCCAGCTTTTCGCCGGAGATGAATGCTGAACGCAGAAACCGCAGATGCGAGTACTCCAGATGGAATTCGTAACTGAAGGGGCTGAAAAATATAATGTCGAAGCTGCGCCCCTCAAGGCCGCGCAGATAACGAAGCAGCTCCGGGATGGTCTTTGAGGTGGCGAAGGTCGACTCCAGCCGCAGATGCTGCTCCAGCAACGGCGCTGCGAGAAACGCGACAACATCCAGATGCAGGCAATCGCCTACAAACAGCACGCGGACTTGCCGCTTCGCTTCCCCAGCAACGACCCGCGCAACCTGATCGAGAAAGTCATCGACCTGGCAAAGCTCGGCGGACGTCAACAGCGGTGCCAGATAGGTGTGAATCGCTGCGTGATCCTTTGTAAGAATCTCCCGCCGGCGCGTTAAGCCTTGTTCCGCGCTGTCGCGCGGGTCATAGCATTGTTTCAGCTTCTCGCCTATGTAGAGATCGCGGTAGGTACTATCCTCATCCTGGAAATAGAGTGCAAGATAGTCAGCGAAGACTCGCAGTTCGGTCTGGACGAATGATCGGCGTGCCTCCGCATCCGCGGATTCTGCTTCCGGGAATTTGTCCCAGCCGGCGAGCGACGGAAGCAGCGCCGCAGCCAACTGCGTGCGATGGTCTTCGAGCGTCTGGACAAGCGGGGAGCGATTCCTGGCCATACAATTTTGAGCCTACCATGCTCCGCACCCGCGTCAACTGCGGCGAATATGCATGCAGCCTTCGTGAAACAATCTGGTAGGGATACCGTTAAAAAATGCGCGATCGAGGCAACCTTTCCCAATTGCGACGTGAGCTGCGGACTCTGCTCGCACTGGCCATTCCGGTCATTTTGTCGGAGCTGGGTTGGGTCGCCATGGGCATTGTAGACACCATCATGGTCGGCCGGCTCGGTCCGGAGGCTATCGGCGCCGTTGGTATTTCGAGCGCTGCATACTACGCGCCAGCACTGTTCGGCATCGGCATCCTGCTGGGTCTGGACACCGTGGTATCGCAGGCCTGGGGACGGCGCGACTTCGAAGTGTGTCATCGCTGGCTGGCGCAGGGCGTCTATCTCGTTGTCTGCTACACACCCATTGCGATGCTCGGCATTGCTGCGGTGCCACTGCTCTTTCACCGCTTCGGTATCAATCCCGCGGTTTCCGGCGATGCCGCTGTATATCTGCGCATCCTGAATCTGGGCACGCTGCCGCTGCTCATCTACGCCGCATTCCGGCGCTATCTGCAAGGCGTTGGTCGCGTGCGGCCCGTCACCTTCACGCTCATCTCTGCCAACCTCATCAACTGGGGAGGGAACTGGGCGCTCATCTATGGCCATCTTGGGTTGCCAGCGATGGGGCTGAAGGGGTCGGCTGTCTCCACTTGCCTGGCCCGCATTTACATGGCAGCGGTGCTGATCTTCTTTGCGTGGCAGCACGAGCGCCGCCGCGGCCATCCGCTCTTCGCACACTGGCCTCGGCCACATTGGCAACAGTTGCGGGCACTGATCTCTCTGGGAGCGCCTGCCGCCGGGCAGATCGTTCTTGAGGTGGGAGCTTTTGGCGTCGCCACATTGATGGCCGGACGTCTTACTGCGGATGCGCTGGCCGCACACCAGATCGTTCTCAACTGCGCGAGCACCACATTTATGGTGCCGCTCGGCATGTCTGCCGCAGCGGCTGTGGCCGTAGGGCACGCGATCGGAGCGGGCGACCTGCCCCGCGCGCGGCGTGCGGGATGGTTGGCGCTTGCCTCCGGCGCAGGTTTCATGGCGCTCGCGGCCTGCGCCTTTCTCCTGCTGCCGCGGCCATTGCTGCACATTTATACGCAAGACGAAATCGTCGTGTCGATGGGCACGCGACTGCTCATGCTCGCTGCTGCCTTCCAGATATTCGACGGTATCCAGACCGTTGCCACCGGGGCTTTGCGCGGCGCAGGCGAGACGCACCAGCCCATGTTCGTCAATCTCGGCGGATACTGGTTCTTCGGCCTGCCGCTTGGTTATGCGCTTTGCTTCCACGATCAGCGCGGCGTTTTCGGCATCTGGATCGGCCTCACCGTCTCGCTGATCGTGATCGCGATCTATCTGTTGTGGGAGTGGGCGAGGACGAGCCATCGGATGCTGCTGAGTGCAACACCAAGCGAGATGACAGCGCAGCCGTAGCTACTCACGAAAGGTTCAAGTACAACTTGAAGTACGCGATATCGGGAGAGATATGGGATCTAAGGATCGTAGGCGGAGACGAGAGTTGACGAGGCGGCAATTTCTCAACGGCGCCATGGGCTCGGCTGCGTCGTTCGCGCTGGCAGGCGTTGCTGGGAGCCCTTTGGCGTATGCCGCGGCGACAACTCCGCTCACCGGCAGATTTGTGACACACGTTTCCGTTGTGCGCGTGAATCAGATCGAGGTCACGCCGACTCGCTCGATCGGCGAGGATGAGGCCGGTGACAACACGCCCGCCCACATCCGCTCGCGAAGAGAGGCATTTGAAAAAGGCTGTCCTGGTGGCAGGATGACGTGGGCCATCAGTTGGCTGGCATTGAACGACCAGCGGCAACAGTATAAGGACGCGCGCCGATTGCTCGGCTCGTATCACCACCGCTACGGCGACGAGATCACATTCATACCCGGCGGTTACTTCGCGCCGATGTATGACACCCGCGAGCACAACCAGCAGACCATTCATAAGGCGCTGCGTTTGATCGGCGACATGGTGGGTCACGGATATCGCCCGCAGTGCATCGTGGCAGGTTTTCTCGATGCAGACAGCCAGAGGTATTTAGCTACTGAAGAGGGCATTCACGTGTGCCAGGGGCAGATCTGGAGCCAACATGGCATCGACCATGGCGACGGCGATGGCGGCATCTGCTATCCGTATTACCCGAGCCGGGAGCACTATCTCAAACCGGCCCAGGGTCCAGGTGACTTTATCGACTGCGTCTGCCTCGATGGCTGGACCTGTGATTTTCTTACGGCGCGGCGAGAAGGATTTGAAGGCGGCTTCAACAGCCGGATGGGTGTCGGTCCAATTGAGACCGTGGGAAACCTGGGAACGAGTGTAGGCCGCAAGGAGATGATGGATACCACTGCCGTGCACTTCGATCGCGGCTATGCGCTGAATGGATTCGGCTGGGTGACCGCGATCTGGGAGGTATCAATTGGCCACGATCCGGATCTCACATATTGGCTCCAAACCATTCGCGAACGTTGGCCGGACAGGCAGGTGATGACCGAAGGCGAATTTGGACTGAAGTGGCGGGAGCACACGCCCAATAATGCAGCTCTGAATTATCGTTTTGATGAGCGGGGCACGGGCGCGCCAGGCTCAGAGCCGCAACTGGAAATCCAGTGGTACATGAATCAGGAGTTCCGGCTAGCGCTTCTGCACAATTGGCAGACGCACAGCCCGTCCATGGTCATCGATTTCACTCGATACGATTTGCCCGCGCGCGAGCCGAGAACACTACAACGCGAGTGGAGCCTGGTGAACGTGCTGAATCAGAAGGGCAAGCGGCCCGAGGACAAGCCGATGCGGCTGGGGCGGTTGCGTCCTGGCGACCAACGCCGCATTTATGCTCGCTATCCGGAACTGCAGAAGCTTTCCTAGCGCCACAAGATCAACCAACGTTATTAAAGTATTACTTTAATAATAAAGAAATGAGTGCGCTATGCTGTGGCGGTGCGCCGCCTGCTTTGGCTACTCCTCTTTTCCGCAGCATTTGCATCCGCCCAGCAGGGAGAGCCCGAGAGGCTGCTCCGGAGTGCGGTGGA
>JBJMGC010000175.1:0-4640 GCA_045808105.1 Acidobacteriaceae bacterium
GAGGCGAACGATCGTGTTCAGCAGATCCATCGCCGGATGATCTCCTATGAAGAGCGGCTCGATGGGTGGCGAAGCAGAACTGGCACCCGGTCCGGTCATACCGGCTCCCCGCCGAAATCTATTTCGATCTTTTGAGTCTCGTTCACCCTTCCCTCCATCTGAATTTCAGTAACCTGTATAAATAAACTGTAAGGGTTACGAGAGCGAAACGAATACCTGCCATTCCTTCTTCTATCAAACGAACACCAAAAGGAGTCCACATGCCCATCTCCGTACCGTCCGCCGCCGCTCCCACTGAGAAGTATCTCTCCATCCACTCGGTCGAAGTGGATGGCGTCAAGCTCTTCTACCGCGAAGCCGGAGCTGCTGATGCTCCTGTGCTGCTGCTTCTGCATGGCTTTCCGACCTCATCGCTGATGTTCCGCGAGCTGATGCCGCGTCTGGCGTCCAGTTATCGCGTGATCGCGCCCGACCTGCCTGGCTTCGGCTTCACCGAGGTGCCACCCGAGCGGAAGTACACCTACAGCTTCCAGTCGTTGGCAACGACCATCGACGCGTTTGTCGAAAAGCTTGGCCTGACCCGCTTCGCGATTTACATCTTCGACTACGGCGCGCCGGTGGGATTGCGGCTCGCTTTGGCGCATCCGGAGCGCATTACCGCCATCATTTCGCAGAACGGGAACGCGTACGAAGAAGGCCTTGGCGAGGCAGCGTGGAATCCGGTGCAGACGTATTGGCGTGAGCCCACGCAGGAAAATCGTGATGCGCTGCGCGCATTCCTCACACTCGACAGCATTCGTTGGCAGTACACGCATGGAGTGCCTCAACCGGAGCGCGTGGCTCCGGAGACCTACACATTGGACGCGGCTTTGATTGCGCGGCCTGGCAATCAGGAGATTCAGCTCGATCTCTTCGGTAACTACGCAACCAACGTGGCGCTCTACCCTGAGTTCCAGCGCTACTTCCGCGAGCGCAAGCCGCCGCTGCTCGCTATCTGGGGCAAGAACGATCCCTTCTTCATTCCGCCTGGGGCTGAGGCATACCGCCGCGACAATCCCAATGCAACTGTGACGCTGCTCGATGCTGGACACTTCGCGTTGGAAACGCATGTGGACGAGATCGCTGCGGCGGTTGATGAGCTTCTGAGTCGCAGCATTCGCTGATCGTCCGGTGATCGGGCCTCAATGACAGAAGGCTCACGCTCATCGCTACAAGCGTGAGCCGCTGAATTCTCGTTCAGATTCTCGCCACGGGCCCGAGGACATTCCAGTGGACGGCGAACCAGCACAGCACCGCACAGGCCAAGGCGACCAGTGAATATTTAACTTTGGTGATGCTCCGAAGCTCGGTGCGCCAGATTCGGATTCCCGCAATGATGGTGAAGACGCTCAGCAGCAATGCCAGCGCTGTTACTCCGTTGATCAGATAGAGGTACTTGTTCCACGCCCGATTCGGAGGCATCAGGTCATCGCCATTGGCAGCGAAGAAGATGAAAATAGTGACGGACATCGTCACCCAGATCCATGCCGCAAGCTGGGAGACCAAAGGCAGCCACCGCGTTCCCGTCTGTGGTGCTGGCTTGGGCCGCTTGCGCAGGAAGATCCTTTTGGCTAACCGGCTCAGCGACGCCGCTATGACCATTGCGAGCACCAGCAGGCTGCCGCCTGCCACCAGCGAAACGAATCGATCGTTCTCATACCAGATCACGCGCTGCGCCTGCACGCCGGGGAAATCACCGGCAAGCCGAGCGATCTCTCCCTTGCCATTCCGGATGGCGAACAGTCGCCGCTGGCCGTCAATCTCCTGCCACAGGTCCTTGTTGATCGGCTTCCATTTGATGGTGTGACCACGGAGATCTTTTGTGTCAGCCACCTGAAGGACACCCTCTTTGTTGACGGTTGCCGTTCGCTGTTCAAACAGGTTTGCAAGCTTCAGCTTGGTGCTGTCGGAGCGCCGCGTGCTCTCGTAGGTGCCTTCGATTGCCTGCAACTCCTGGCGGGGCAGCCGAATAAAACTTTGTTTTGTGTTTGCCGGGAAATAGCGATCGGAAAACATGTGGATCATTTCCGGCCTTGGCTGATCGGCGCCGCCCGCTGAGTTGTAGGAGATGAAGAGCACAACCTTCTGCGCCGGCTCCACGAAGAACAGACTATGGAACGCGATCAGGTCGCCCTCATGACCGATCCAGCGCAGATTGTTGCGCCATGTCTGATAGAAGCCCATGCAGATCGGCGGCATCTGATCACTGGCGCGGAACTGCGGTGTCCACATGGCTGCCAGCGTCTCCGGCTTTAGGATGCGCGCGCCGTCCAGCTCACCTCCGTTCAACAGCGCAGCGCCAAAGCGCCCCATGTCGGCAGCCGTTGAGGAGATTCCGCCAGCGCCTACGGGATTGAAAATCTCAAATCCGACGGGCGGCTTCTCCGTGTTCTGGCGGTATCCCGCAGAGGGCGCATTGGCCAGCGCTTTGGGTGGCGGCTGGTAGAAGGTGGAATGCGCCATGCCCAGCGGCGCGAAGATGTGCTCCTGCGCATACCCCTCGAAAGGCTCGCCGCTTACACGCTGCACAATGTAACTCGCCAGCCCCACGCCGTAATTGGAATAGGCAGGAATCGTACCCGGCGCGAACAACCGCTTGGGTTGATTTGCGATCAGAAAATCGCGCAGCCGAATGGCCTGTTTGGGATTTGTGAGAATGATATCGCGGCTCTCCTCTTCGAAGCCGCCGGTATGTGTCATCAGATTACGCAGGGTCACGGGCTTTCCGAATGCCGGAGCGATCTGAAAGTCCAGATACTTGTTCACATCAGCATCGATATCCAGCTTTCCCTGCTCCTGAAGCTGCATCACCGAAATCCAGGTGAAGAGCTTTGAAATCGAGGCGAGACGGAAGATTGTCGTGTTCGGGTCAACGGGCTTTTTCCCCTTCACTTCCGCATAGCCGTAGCCCTTCTTCAGCAGGATGTTCCCGTCTTTCATCACCAGCACAGACGCGCCCGCGATATCGGACCTCTCCAGCTGCATCGGAATAATGCCATCAAAAAACGACTCGAGGTCGGCCGCGGTGAGGGGATGGCTGTTCGCCGGAATTGTGGGCACCTGTTTCGCGCCTGCCCGTTCGGTCTGCGGTGCCGGCGGGACCACGCTTTTCGGCACCTGCGCCGGTGCTGAGAGCAGGGCCATCAAGGCCACAGGAAGAGCTGAGAAGCGAAACAGTGGCACGGTGGGCTCCTGAAGTTTGCGGGATGTCGATTGGGGGTGAGCCATTCTAGCAACGGTCTCAGAAAAGGTGGGGTACTGCTGTACGACAATGGGGTGATGACTGGCATCCGCACCGGTGTTCGTATGGACAAGTGGCTCTGGGCTGCGCGCTTCTTCAAGACCCGCGCGCTGGCCGCTCGCGCCTGCGAGCTCGGCCGCATTGTGTCGAACGGAAATGAGGCGAAGCCGTCACGCGAGGTTCATGTGGGCGATCGCCTGCACATCCGCACAGAGGCGGGAGACTTCCATGTGGAGGTGCGCGCGATCAGCGAAATTCGCGGACCGGCATCCGTCGCGCGAACGCTCTATCACGAGACGGACGAGAGTCGCGAGCTTCGCCAGAAGATGGCTGACGAACGGCGCGCCGCGATGCAGCAGGGCCTGATCCGCGAGGGCAAGCCGTCGCGCCGCGATCGCCAGGAGCTGAACCGCATGCGCGGGCGCTCCTGAGAACGCGCTTCTAAGCAGCCGTTGCGATATGCTGCCGAAATGATGATCCGTGCAGCTCGGCCCGGCGACATTCCGCATGGCGATATTCCAGACATTGTCGCCATCGAGCAGATCCCGGAATTTCGCAGCTACATCGGCTCCTGGACCGCCGAGCAGCATCGCCGCGCGATGGCTGATCCGGATACCGAGTACTTTGTTGCATCCGGCGAAGATGGCACGGTTGAAGGCTTTGCGATTCTGCAGGGTATCCAATCCGAGCACCACTCCATTCATCTCAAGCGCATTGCCGTCCGTACGCCCAATCGCGGCACCGGCAGGGTCCTGCTGGAACAGGCTATGTCGCGTGCCTTCGAGCATCATCGTGCGCACCGGTTTTGGCTGGATGTCTTCGAGACCAATCTTCGCGCGCGCCGCGTCTACGAGGCATACGGGTTTCGCTATGATGGCGTGATGCGCGAGGCGATCCTGCTCGACGGCGAATACCACACGCTTGCGCTCATGTCGCTGCTCGACCGCGAGTACACGGCTAGTCAACAGCGTGGCGCGGATCCGGTTACCTCCACCGTTCGCTCCTGAGGCCTCATACTTTCCCACCCTTCTGCCGATAAACATGCTGGCGACGGTTCCCGCGCCCATCCCTTTCGAGCGGAGTCTTCGCGTGTTCGCCATCCTTGGAATTCTTGTCGTTTTCGGCGCTGTACTGGGTGGCTACCTTATGGAAAAGGGCAACCTGCTGGTGCTGGTGCAACCGGCGGAACTGCTCATCATCGGCGGTGCTGCCCTGGGCACGCTGCTCATTGCCAATCCGATGCACATCCTGAAAGGCATCGCCTCCGGCGTGGGCGCGGCCTTCGGATCCTCGCGTCACGGCAAGACCCGCTATCTCGAGACGCTGCGCATGATGTTTGGCGTGCTCACCAAAGCGCGAC
>JBJMGC010000176.1:0-9349 GCA_045808105.1 Acidobacteriaceae bacterium
GCCGAAACTGGAATGACGGCCAGCACGCCAGTCTTCTCGCGGTGGTACCTATAGACGTAAATCTCCCGTCCGTCGATGACAGTCTTCTTGAGTCTGGTCTGATCGAAGAGAACGCCGTCCACAACATCGCAGCCCGTGTTCAGTAGCAGATTGACAAACGCGCGGAGACGCCGCGCGTATACCTTGCGCTCTTCCAGGTTGATGTTGTCTGGCGTAGCGGTCTCAACTGCCGCCAAGAGCTTGGTGACCTGCTCATCCGTGTACGGTCCTTGGACGTGATCCTTACTCGGGCGAACTGCTTTGATGTCTGCGATCGGAGACTCGTCTATTACGCCGCGCTTTTTGAGAAATGAGAACATGCTGCGCAGGACTCCCCACCGCTGTTGCCTTGTAGTGTCGGCATGACGGAGCCAGTCGGCTGAGGAGTACCAGCGTTCGAGTTGCAAAGCGGTGATGTCCTGGACGTGCGTGATCCCGTGGCTTTCAGCCCAGGATTTGAACTTCACCATCAGCGATTTGTATTGCGGTAGGACTCCGTCATCGCCGAATTCCCTCTGGGTGCGATCGATCCACAAGTCGCAGGCGTCGGCCACGGTCATCCGCTGTCGATCATGCTTTTCTGTCACAGCGTTCGCTGCGGCGAGCTTAGGGTTCAGTCCCTCCAGCGTGTCAGAGGCGATCTTGTTCGCCTCAGCCCAGGACGGCGTGTTCAGGGATTTGCGGGATTTCTTACCGGTGCTCGCGTTGTAGACGTATAGCCACTTGGGGCAGGAGCACGTGTTGTGATTGGCGGGGTGCGTACAGTCGGCAGAGTGCCGGGTGTAGGGCCGGACGCTACCGTGAGAGTCTTTCTGGAGGTTTTTCACACGGAAATACTATCACGGTGTACAGCGGGGGCACAGAACGGATTACTAGCCTCTAAAACACCTATATTCATTAGGGTTTTTCCGAAGCATCCTTATACTCTTCGTACCACGCCATCTGGATGGACTCCAGCTTCGACTCGTTTGATTTGCTCTTATCGTCGGCGAATCCAGGCAACTCCGTTACATAGCGGTGCAGATCCGTGAACCGGACGGTCAGCGGATCCGTGTCCGGATACTGCTCCTGAAGGAGGATTCCAATCTCCTCCGCGTCGTTCCAGGTGAGCTCTTGGGGCATGGGCTTCCTTCCTCTTTAAGTCTTCGACTCAGCCAGGGCGAGGGGCTTGCCCTCAGAGACATAGTTGCGGTTCCAGCTTGGGATTTCAACAACGTAGGTTCCCGGCCCCGTAATCACCGCCTGGCAGCCTAATCTCGAACTTAACTGCACATCCGCTGCCGTCTCCATGCGGTCGAGCTCGTCATCCTCTGGCTCGGAGATGCCGTCGGCACCATTCTTTACCCATATGTGGCAGGTGGTGCATGCGCAGGAGCCGCCGCACGCGTGGTCAAGAAATATGTTGAAGTTCTCCGCCACGTCAAGAAATGACATCGGCTTGCCATGATGCTCGTAGGGCATGGAGCCGTATTCGAACTCTACGGTGCGGCCTTCCGGAAGGAAGGTGACGCGCACCATATTAGGACCGGGTGGTTTGGTAAGGTCGATGACCTGCTGCGAATTCTGTTCTGACATGACTCTCGTTCTCTATCTGAAATCCGCCGGGGCGATGGGGTGTGGCGCGGCTGGCCCCTCGCCTATTTTGGCATCTGCTGTGTCCATGGTTTCGCCATGCAGGGCCGAGGAGACGGTTGCATCCATCATCAGCTCGGCAACATGGCGGGTGGCTTGATCGAGGGCCTCGGTACCCCGGCGCAAGGAGTCGAGGTCGCCGGCATCACGCAGGATCTCCAGTTCCGTTACCAACTCGGTGATCTTTACTCGTTCTTCTTCGCTCAGTTGCTGCCATGCGGGATGATTTGGCGCCTTCTCTACTGCGGCCAGGATGGTGGATGCCTCATTGCGTGCTTCGATCAGCTGACGCTGCTGGAAGTCCTCCTCGGCGTTATCGAACGAATCGAGGATCATCGACTCCACCTGCTCGTCGCTAAGTCCGTAGGTCGGCTTTACCTCAATTTCGGCCTGTTTGCCGCTGCGCGCTTCGATGGCGGAGACGTGCAGCAATCCATTCGCGTCGATGAGGAACTTCACCTCGATACGCGGCAGACCGGCGGTCATTGGAGGAATGCTTTTGAGGTCGAAACGCGCGAGTGAACGGCAGTCTTTGGCCAGTTCGCGTTCCCCCTGCAATACGTGAATAGCCACGTTGGTCTGACCATCGACCCCCGTGGTGAAGTGCTCAGTTGCCGAAGCTGGAATGGTCGAGTTCCGTTGGATGATCTTGGCCACCACACCGCCCAAAGCCTCGATGCCGAGCGACAACGGCGTGACATCGAGCAGCAGCATCTCCTCTGTAGCCGCAGAGCCACCGGCGAGAATGTTTGCCTGCACCGCTGCACCAAGCGCAACGACTTCGTCCGGATTTAACTCTGTGTGTGGCTGCCTGCCGCGTGCCGGCAGCTCGAACAGATCAGATACCAGTTGCTGCACCCGCGGAATGCGCGTCGAACCCCCGACAAGCACGACTTCACCGATTTGCTCTGGAATAAAATTGGCGTCGCGCAACGCCTGCCGGCATGGCTCTACCGTGCGCTGAAGGATCGGTTCGATCAACTGTTCAAACTGTGAGCGGGTGATCTCACGACGATAATGCTTGCCATTCGGCAATGGAACCTCGAGGCGCGCAATATCTTTCGATGAGAGTGCGATCTTGGCATCGATCACAGCCTTGCGCAGCGCCTGCACCAGCTCCGGTTGCTGCCGTGCAGGAATCTTCTCTTCTGTCTCGATCTCGTCGAGTGCAATGGCCAGCAGCAGGTTATCCAGATCATCGCCGCCCAGATGTGTATCACCGTTGGTGGCAATGACTTCAAAGATGCCGTCGTGCAGCTTCAAAATTGAAATATCGAAGGTACCGCCACCGAGATCGTACACAGCGACGATTCCATCTTTCTGACGATCGAGTCCGTAGGCCAAGGCCGCGGCAGTCGGCTCATTCACCAGCCGCAGCACTTCAAGTCCAGCCATCCGGCCGGCGTCTTTCGTCGCCTGGCGCTGAGCATCATTGAAGTAGGCAGGAACAGTGACCACCGCCTGTGTGACTGGGGCGCCGAAATATCGCTCGGCATTGCGCTTGAGCTGCCGCAATATGTACGCAGAAAGCTCCGGCGGTGTGTACTGCTGCCCGCCGACATCGATGCGCAGCACCTCGCCAGGCTGAATGTCAGGCGCAAGGCGAAAGGGAAAGAGTTTCAACTCTTCCGTAACATCCTCCACACCACGACCCATGAGGCGCTTGACCGAGTAGACGGCGCGGGCGGGCGTGGCTAGCAGATGTGTGCGGGCTGCATTGCCGACAACGGCACGTTCATTGCCGGCCACCGGCATTGCGACGACGGATGGGACCAGGTTCGATCCGTCTTCGCCGGGGATCACCTGGGGCTGATCGCCTTGCATGAAGGCAACCAGCGAGTTGGTGGTGCCCAGATCGATGCCGACAACGCGTGCTGTTTCTGTATCTGCCATTTCGTCCTAAATTTGTGCCTTCGCGAGTCCGGCGGGCTGCGGGCTCAGTACAACCTCGACTTCCCGCAATAGATTACGGAGATAGCTGCGGCGATCCAGAAACGCCACCATGGTGTCCTTCTGTTTGGATTTCGCGGTTTCATCATCCGCATCCAACGCCGCATCCCATGCACCCCATGCGCGACGCAGATCCTCATCGACGGCTGCCAGCATCCCTTTGAACTGCACCTGCGCACGCTCCAGATCGCCACGCAACGCCGGATCGTCCTCACCCAGCTTCAGGTTCGCGCGCATCTCTTCGAGCTGCATGTTCAGCTCGAAAACCTCTTCCAGCAGATCCGCCGGTACGCGATTCTGCTTCGCCTGCGGATCGCGCGTCTCGGAATTCTCGTCCTCGATGCGCTCGCCCTCGAGCTTCAGCAGATAGGCGGTGCGCGCGACGGGATCCTTCAATGTCCGGTAAGCATCGTTCAGCAGCGAACTCTGCCGCAGGCTCCACGCCTGCTCCTCTGCGCTTTGGCGCGCAAACAAATCCGGATGCAACTGACGGCTCAGCTTATAAAACTCGCGCTCCAGCAAAGCTGTATCGATGGTGAGCTTGCGCGGCAGGCTGAACATCGCGAAGTAAGTCTGCTCGCCACCAGCTTCAATCGAATTTTGAGCATGACTCGGCATATGCTGCACAACACGGTCTGACGCAAATCTTTACGCGGTGAAGGAGGACCCGCAGCCGCAGGACTTTTTCGAATTCGGATTGATGAAGTTAAAGCCCTGCCGCATCAACGTCTCTTCGTAATCCAGCACCATGCCGTTCAGGTAGATGAAGGACTTGGGATCGATGAAGACGCGGACGTCTCCTTCGTAGGTGAAGACGCGATCTCGTTCGCGCGGCTGTGTGTCGAACCGGATACTGTAGGACAACCCCGAGCAGCCACCACCCAGGATGCCAAGGCGTAATCCACCTTCGGTAGGTGAAATGCCTTCCTTCGCCATCGCGGAGCGAATGCGCGCCACCGCACGAGGCGTGACGTCCACGCCCTGCTTGCCGGGAGCAGTCGCCCCCGGCCGCATTACGTCTGTGATCGCGCCCGCCATCGCTCTTACTTCGCCGCTACCGCTGCCGCAGCCGTTTCGGCGACGCCGTTCTTCTTTTTCCAGTCGCCGATCGCGGCACGGATTGCATCCTCAGCCAGCACGGAGCAGTGAATCTTCACCGGCGGCAAGGCCAGCTCCTTCACAATGTCAGTGTTCTTGATTTCCATCGCTTCGGAAACGGTCTTCCCCTTCACCCACTCTGTCGCGAGCGAGGAAGAAGCGATGGCCGAGCCGCAGCCAAAGGTCTTGAACTTGGCTTCCTCAATCACCTGCGTCTCCGGGTTCACGCGGATCTGCAGCCGCATCACATCGCCGCATTCCGGTGCACCCACCAGGCCGGTGCCGACCGCATCGCTGCTCTTGTCCATCTGGCCCACATTGCGCGGGTTGTTGTAGTGGTCGATTACCTTGTCGCTATACGCCATCTTTTTTCCTCCTGATCCTGCCTTGCTTTATGTCCGTCGAAAATCCGATTAGTGCGCCTGCCACTCGATCTTTGAGATGTCGATGCCTTCCTTCACCATC
Organism: Acidobacteriaceae bacterium; assembly: GCA_045808105.1. Lineage (GTDB taxonomy): Bacteria > Acidobacteriota > Terriglobia > Terriglobales > Acidobacteriaceae > KBS-83. The sequence continues at coordinate 5,185 of JBJMGC010000176.1, forward strand.
TCGTAGAGGGGCGACAGCTCGCGAAGTTTCTGCACAATATCGATCACCTTGTCTGCCACATAGTCGACTTCGGCTTCGCTATTGAAACGGCCGAGTCCGAAGCGAATCGAGCTATGTGCCACATCATCGCCCAATCCCAGGGCCTTCAATACATACGATGGCTCAAGCGTGGCAGAGGTGCATGCCGATCCGCTCGAAACAGCCACATCGTTGATGCCCATCAGCAGCGATTCGCCTTCGACGTAGACAAAGCTGATGTTCAGGTTGTTTGGCAGACGATGCTCCATCGAGCCGTTCACGTGGATGTAGTCAAGCGAACTCTCGAGTTTCGCCTTCAACTTGTCGCGCAATCTGCGCAGGCGCTCGCCCTCTTCCGCCATCTCCTGGCCGGCAAGCTCGCAAGCCTTGCCCAGGCCGACGATGCCCGGCACATTCAACGTGCCGGAGCGCATGCCGCGCTCGTGGCCGCCGCCGTTGATCTGCTCGGAAATCTGCACTCGAGGGTTGCGGCGCCGGACATACAGGGCGCCCACTCCTTTGGGCCCGTACAGCTTATGGCCGCTCAAGGAAAGGACATCGATGTTCATGCTGTTCACATCGACCGGAATCTTGCCGGCCGCTTGAACGCCGTCGGTGTGGAAGATCACATTGCGCTCGCGGCAGAGCTTTCCGATCTCCGCGACCGGCTGCACGACGCCGATTTCATTGTTCGCAAACATGATGCTGACCAGAATCGTCTTTTCGTCGAAGGCGCGCTTCAGGTCTTCGAGATCGATCAGGCCGTCGGCCTTCACCGGCAGATAGGTCACCCGATAGCCAGACTTTTCCAGCCGTTTGCAGGTATCGAGGACTGCTTTGTGCTCCGTCACCTGGGTGATGATGTGATTGCCGCGCTCGCGGTACATCTCCGCGATACCCTTCAGGGCCAGGTTGTTGCTCTCGGTGGCGCCCGAGGTGAAGATAATCTCCTTCGCCGTCGCGCCGATGAGCTTCGCCACCTGCTGGCGCGCCTTCTCCACGGCCGCTTCTGCTTCCCACCCGAAGGAATGATTGCGGCTCGCCGCATTCCCAAAGATGCCCGTCAGATAGGGCATCATCGCTTCCAGCACCCGCGGGTCAAGCGGACTGGTGGCGTGATTGTCCATGTAGATCGGCAGCTTCACGTCTTTGGGAGCGCTGCCGTTCCTGCCGTTCGCCGTCGCTGCTGGAACCATCGTCACATCATCGTCGAAGGTATTCATGCTCATCGTTCTCTATTCCCGCCACCGGGGTGGCCCGTCAAATCTTGCACTAGCCGAGTGTCACCAGCGGTCGCGCGTGACCGCCGTTCGTATGTATGCGCCGGTCGTAGGGGATGGCATCCACCAGATCAGCGATGCGGATGGCTTTCAGCACATCCGAAATCGTGTCGTTCACCTTGCTCAACGGCTCTTTGATGGTGCAGCTCTCCAGGAGGTCGCAGGAGCGGCCGCTAGTCGTACTCGGACCGCAGGAAGTAATAAAAAGTGGCCCGTCGATGGCATAGATCACCTCGAAGGCCGTGATCGTCGCCGCATCCCGGGAAAGGGAGTAGCCGCCGTTGATCCCGGCATGAGACCGCAGGAGCCCGACCTTGGTGAGCCGCTGCAGGATCTTGGCCAGCAGTTGCGGCGGGATGCCATACGCGTCCGAGATGTCCTTCGCGCTCTGCGAGGGCACCTCGGGATGCTCGGCCAGATACTTCAGGGCCATCAGCCCGTAATCGGCTTTTTTAGTGAGTCTGAGCATCGCATTGCAAGGGTCCGTCGAATTCCTACCTCAACGGTCGCAATTACGAGTATAGGTGCCCAACAGGTCACATACAAGGCGGCAGCCCGGTAAACGCTAATAATTATCGAAAATCCGCCCGAGGACGATCGGAACGAGGACCTGACCTGCCCGAGGCCTCCTCAAACCATGACGGAACTCTTACAGTGGCCGGTGATTCTTCGCGATATGCTCGAAGGGAATGATCCCGCAAATCCAGGTAGAAGACAAAGTTACGACCTCAACGGCAGTTCAGGGCGCCCAACCCGCTACCCACGGCCGCATGCCCGAGCAAAACCGTGGCCCGCTCAAATGGGTCTTCGCCATTGTGCTCGGGCTCTTTCACGTCCTTGCCATTGCTGCTCTTTTCTTCTTCTCCTGGAAGGCGCTCGCAGCGTTTGTCGTGCTCTGGGCGTTCGGCCAGAACCTCGGCATTGCCATCGGATACCATCGCCTGCTGACTCATCGCGGTTATGCGGTACCGCGTTGGCTCGAATACGCCATCGCCACCTGCGGCACGATCGCACTGCAGGGTGGCCCGATTTATTGGGTCGGCGTACATCGCCTCCACCACCAGCTCACCGACAAGCCGGGTGATCCGCACTCCCCGCGCGACGGCAAATGGTGGTCGCACATGGATTGGATCCTGCACGGCACGCTGCACAACCAGGATCCCACGCTGCAGCGCTACACGCCGGATCTCACCCAGCATGCCTACTATCGCTGGCTCGATCGCTACCACTGGCTTGCGATCACTGTGATTGGTGTCGTTCTACTGGCCATCGGTGGCTGGCCATGCGTGCTTTGGGGTGTCTTTTTGCGTACGGTTCTGGGTCTGCATGTGACGTGGCTGGTGAACTCCGCGACACACATGTGGGGCTCACGGCGCTATGACACCCGGGATGATAGCCGCAATAACTGGTGGGTCGCGCTGCTGACCGGGGGCGAAGGCTGGCATAACAACCACCATGCGCATCCCGTGTCTGCGCGGCACGGACTCGCGTGGTACGAATTCGATCCCAATTACTACGCGATCTGGCTACTTGAGAAACTCGGGCTGGCGCGCAAGGTATACGTAAAAGAGATCTAGCGGACTCGTCCAATACAGCAGTCAAGGTCTTGTATAGCTGACCAGGCTGTATTGTGGAACACTTTCTTGCGCAACTGGACTACAGAGCACGTTCACGGTGACAATACCGGAGCGATCTTCGGTCGCGCATGCCATCGCGAGGGTGGCGCCACGTGAGGCGTTGACACTGCTCGCCAAATTAGAGTCCACTTTCTAGGACTGTACGGGTAGAACAGTGAGAGCGGTTGAAGGAGAGAATCGATGGGAACGTCGCAAGCAGAGTTAAAGACTCAGCAGCCCGCTTCAGGTGCAAGCGCGAACGGAAGCGGCAATCTGAGCGGGAGCAACGTTCTCGATCAGCTTTTTGCGGCAGACTTTCTCAAGCAACTCGAACAGAGAGCCGAAGATCTGGCGCCGAAATATATTGCTAACAAGCCTTTCCCGCACATCTACTTCGACGACTTCCTTCCGGCACCTGTAGCCGAGCTTGCGCTTGCCACCTTTCCTGACCCGAACCAGATTGATTGGCTACGTCACCGCGGCCTGGATCAGAACAAGAAGCTGGCGTTCGACAACGCAGAGTTCCTGCCATCTCCGCTTCGCGACATTCTCTTCTTCCTGAACAGCCGTCCGATGCTCCTCTTCCTTGAAAAGCTCACCGGTATTCCGGACATCTTTGGCGATCCGTATTACAACGGCGGCGGGCTGCATCAGACCAAGTCCGGCGGGTCGCTCGAAGTCCATGCCGATTACAGCTATCACCCGAAGCTCAAGGTCGATCGCCGCATCAATGTCCTTGTCTATCTGAACAAAGACTGGAAGGAAGAGTACGGCGGCCATTTCGAGCTCTGGAATCGGGAGCTGACCCAGGCGGAAGTGAAGGTTCTGCCCCTCTTCAATCGCTGCGCGATCTTTTCCACGACCAGCTACTCCTATCACGGGCAGCCCACGCCGTTGACGTGCCCGCCGGATCGTACTCGCAAATCCATCGCGACCTACTACTTCAGCAATGGAAGACCGGCGGATGACGAAACCACCAAGCATGCTGTGGCATTTGTACGCAGGCCGGGGCAGAAGGAACCGCTTGGCGCGCGGCTAAAGACGACCGCTCACAAGCTGGTGCCGCCACTGTTTGTCGAGGCCTATCGCAAGATTCGCAAATAGCAAACAGCAAGGCCGCCCGGGTCCTCGAACTCAAGCGGCCTTTCTATTGATATCGAAGTTCTGTATCACGCCGCCGCAGCGGGAGTGAAGCCGTCGCAACCGCTCACTGGCGTTACCTTGAGGTGCAGCGCCGCATTCTTCGGTAGC
>JBJMGC010000177.1:0-17174 GCA_045808105.1 Acidobacteriaceae bacterium
AGGATTTCTTGCTGAACATCAGCATGGAAAGAGTGACGGCGAGCAAGCCAAGCGCGATCGCCCAAGCGCCAACAATGTCCCGGGTACGAATGATGCGCCACCATGCCAAAGTACAACCTAGCAAGACAAACACCGTGATTCCATCGGCGATCCGGCCCGGTATATCGTTGCCAGTCGCGTAAGAAAAAAGAAGCGGCAAGCTGCCACCGAGCTGCGCATTTCCTTCCTGGCGAAAGGGCTGAAAAATATCGGCATGTTTCGCTGCGAACATGCTGAATACAGCGAGCACGGGCAGCAGAAACCCGGCGGTCCATGCCAGTCGTCGCCGCGCGCTCAGGAAAAGCAGAGGCGCGAATATCAATGGAAGGAATTTCACTGCAATCAACGAAATCGAATAACTTGCGCCGAATGCGGCATCGCGGCGCCGAGTGAAGCACAAAAGCGCGAGCGCAAGAGTTAATGCTATCCATGCATTATTGCCACCATCGATAGCGACGTTGAAGAGCATCAATGGTTGCACGAGATAAAGTAGTGCTCCGCGTCGGAACACGGGTTCCGGGGAGGAAGAACGTATTGCCGCGAACCAAATTGGAACCGAACAAGTCTCCACCAGGATGGTGAAAACGATGAGGGCTAGCGGACTGTTTTTTATCCGGAGTATGGCCGCGCCGATATAGCTGAATAATGGCGCATAACTTGACGTGAAGTCCCGGTAGACAAGCGCTCCATGCAAAGCGCGATTCGCTTCTGTGTAGTAGTAGCCGACGACGTCTCCGCGTGGAGCGATATGGAGGACGAAGAAAATCAGGCTGAAAACGAAAACGCGGCTGGAGATAAAAAGGACGGAATAGAGAAGATCAAAAGTCCGTTGCGATGCGGAAAGGAGCCGTGAGGGGAGGGGCAGAAATGCTACGAGTAGAGTCGCCGGAATCACGGAAACGGCATACATGCAGCGCAGCCAAAGAACTGTTTGACCAGAAAATTCTTTCATCCAGTACCGTGCTCTGTCATGTTGCCGAAGAAGCCCCGAGAGCGTTAGTTGAATAAGCCGCAGCAGCGCTTATTTTCGAATGATTGACCGCTAGCCGAAGCTGGAAGTAACGGGAAGCCTCCAGACAGAGCAAAACATAAGCCGCGTATTCGTAGCGCGGCTGCACCATGGGATTCACCGCGGTCATGAGCAGATAAAGCACGAGCAGGTAGACGGGGGCGTGTTGTAGACGGAGCTTGCGAGCAAATAACATTCCTGCGAGTAGCGCCGATAAGAACAGCGTATGCAGCGGCAGGATGATCTTATCTATCCAGTTCGTGAAGTCTCCCAGGAAATAGTCATGCAGGAAATATGTGGGTGTGATGAAACGCCCCATGCAGTTCATCATAATCTTGGGAATCGCGACCAGCGGAAAGCCAAAATTCGCCTGAATATTGTCTAGAATCACAATCGTGTGGCCCCCTTCCGCCTGCGCCAGCAACGCCGCGAAGAAGAATGGAACGAGGTGGTAAATAAGCCCGTATGCGACCGTGAATCCTAGAACCGTTACCGCTATGCCCCATCGACGGCGACCTCGCAATGGTGAAGCTTTTGATTCGTAGGCCAAATAGAGAAGTAATACCAACACCTGCTGCCACCGCGCGAACAGCGAAAGCACAATAGCAAGAGCCAGCCAAACTGCCCGGAGGCGCCTGGCTTCCGTGTACCGCAGGAATACAACCATGCCTGATAGGGCGAATATTTCCTTGTTCAACGTGACCAGAGACAGCATCAGGAAGGGGTTCATGAGCATAAGAAGAAGAAAAGTCGCTCGATCGAACTGGGGCATGCTGCGGAGAATGCTGAGACAGAAGACAAAGAGAAGACAGTTAAAAAGCGCAACGTTGAAATCGGTGCGGAGAAGCTCTGCTTCAAGCACGGGGCCGAATAGATTCGAGGAGGCATCGGTACCATTCGCCACCCGATCGGCGAAATTCGTTGTGCGCACCCCGCTTGCTTCCCAGTAGGTACCCGAGTCCGCTTGGATAATCGGCTGCAGATGAAAATTCGCGACGGGCGCGACCGCTTCAAAGAAGATGAAATAAGAGACGATTACGTAAAGGACGAACAGGCCAATGACCAGCCAAACACGGAGGGGTCGAGGTGCAAAAAGGCTTGGCGGCGCGATGGGCGGCAGTTGCGTCATCAGGTACTGAGATGATTCTACCGTTACGTAACCTCGAGGTAGCAACCGTGCAGCTTCACTATGCAGGCGCCTTACTTGAAAAGATATTTCCCAGCCTGCGGATCTCCGCTCCCACTCCGCGCAGCTTCTCTTCGATGCGCTCGTAGCCGCGATCGATGTGGTACACGCGATCCAGGATCGTTTCTCCCTCGGCAACCATGGCGGCCAGGACAAGCGAAGCCGATGCGCGCAGGTCAGAACACATCACCGCTGCCGAAGAGAGGGGAGACTTGCCACGGACCGTGGCTGTGCGGCCGTCGACCTTAATGTTCGCGCCCATGCGCGCCAGCTCCTGCACGTGCATGAAGCGGTTTTCAAAGATGTTCTCGACCACAACCGAAGTGCCCTCCGCCTGCGTGGCTAGTGCCATGTACTGTGCCTGCATATCGGTGGGAAAGCCGGGATATTCTTCCGTCGAAACATCGGCACCTTGCAAAATTCCTTCGCTGCGAACGCGGATGGAATCGCCTTCGACATCCAAACGCGCGCCACACTCCTGCAGCTTGGCGATGATCGAGCTCAGGTGCGCCGGATTGCACTGGGTCACTCGTAGGTCGCCGCCTGTGATTGCGCCCGCCACGAGAAATGTGCCCGCCTCAATGCGGTCTGGATTGATGCGATGACGCGTGCCGTGCAGCCTTTCGACGCCCTGGACCCGGATCACACTGGACCCGGCACCCTCGATCTTGGCGCCCATGGAAACGAGCATCGTCGCCAGATCGGTCACCTCCGGCTCGCGCGCGCAGTTCTCCATCACGGTTTCGCCATCTGCGAGCACCGCGGCCATCAGCAGATCTTCCGTGCCCGTCACCGTGATCTTGTCGAAGAGGATGTGTGCGCCTTTCAGACGCTCCGTACGTGCTTCCAGATAGCCGTGCTCCTGCGTAATGGCGGCGCCCATGGCTTCCAGGCCTTTGATATGCAGATCGATCGGCCGGCCGCCGATGGCGCATCCCCCGGGCATGGCCACACGAGCAAGTCCAGTGCGGGCGATAAGCGGTCCAAGCACCAGCGAGGACGCGCGCATGGTTTTGACGATCTCGTATTTCGCGACGGGATCGGAGAGCACGCGGCAGGAAATGGAGGTGCGATGCTGCGCGCGGCCATATCCGAGCTCGACCTCGGCGCCCATTGAGACGAGCAGTTTTCGCTCTGTCTCGATGTCGCGGACCTGCGGGATGTTCTCGAGAATGACCTCGTCTTCCGTGAGGATGGCAGCGGCCATGCAGGGAAGGGCGGAGTTCTTTGCGCCGGAAACGCGAATGGAACCAAGCAGCGGATTACCGCCGCGAATGACAAACTTTTCCATGTATCTGGGGACTCCTGCTCTGTGCCCCCTCAGTTTACGGTTGAAAAAGCTTGCGTCAAACAGCACCGAGCCAGGAATGGACAGAAGTTGTAGGGAACGTATCGGAGTAGTATCGGCCGACCGGTGTCACAGCTCGAGCACGGTATCCTCGATGGCCAGCCTTACATTTCCGTCCGCCTTGGCCAGGCGTCGGACGGCCTCTGGTTTGTCTACCTTGGCCTTCAACATCACAAGGGCGATAGGTACGCTCTTGCCGGCGGATTTGATGGTCTGGACAGCGGTCTCGCGGTCTATGTTGCAGGCCCGCATCAGCACGCCGATACCACGCTCCACCAGTTTGGCGTTGTGCATGTGCACATTCACCATCATGTTTTCGTAGACGTATCCCAAGCGGGTCATGGCGCCAGTCGTGATCATGTTGGTGATCATCTTCTGCGCGGTGGCCGCCTTCATGCGGGTGGATCCGGAGATCACCTCCGGCCCGACTTCGGCAACGATTGCGATCTCGGCAGCCGCAGCAAGGGCAGTATTCTGATTGCAGGTGATGGCTGCGGTATAGGCTCCCCGGCTGCGGGCGTATTCCACGGCTCCGACAACATAGGGAGTCCGGCCGGAGGCGGAAAGGCCGATTACAACGTCTTTGCGCGTTGGGCGGCGGCGGGCGATGTCACGCTGGCCGAGTTCAGGCGAGTCTTCATTTACCTCTACTGCAGAAGCGACAGCCTTCGGGCCGCCGGCCACAATGTACTGCACGGACTGCGGAGACGTGGAGTATGCCGGGGGGCACTCGGAGGCATCGAGCGCAGCGATGCGCCCGCTCGATCCCGCGGCGACATAGATCAATCGTCCGCCGTCGCGCAGGGCACGTGCCACCGCATCGATCACGAGTGCAATCTCCGGCAATGCCTTTTTCACGGCACCGGCGATTTTTCCATCCTCATGATTAATGATGCGTGCAATATCGAGCGCTGACTTGGTGTCGAATCCGTGCGATGCGGAGTTGACGCTCTCCGTCATTAATTCGTGGAGCTCGTGCTCTGTGGGAGTGTGAATTGTCTCGTCCACTTCGGGACTGCTCATGCGGGTTGCGGGGGTTAAAGTAGCCATGTTCGTGGTCGGAAAAATCCCTATCGGTATTTTACTGCCACTGTCAAAACCATTCTCGAGGAAAATGCGACCACGGGTTACCGGATGGGACTCCGAGTGGCCCTTCTGTGGGACGATCAGCTTTTGTGATCGATTGCAAGCTCGTGCCGGAGAGCGTCGTGAAAGCGCGGACGCAGTTCGCGAATTGCCTGATTGGAGCGGTCCGGCCAGGTGCGGTTTGTCAGCAGGGCAATGGCAATACCTGCGTCCAAGTCGATCCAAAGCGAAGTGCCGGTGAATCCGAGATGGCCGATCGAGCGCGCCGAGAAGAGAGTTCCTGAAGAGGACGGCGTGGAGGGTGTGTCCCAGCCAAGCGCGCGTGAGGTGCCGGGCGGTTGCTGCGCGGGAGTGGTAAATAGCGCGATCGTTTGCGCGGAAAACAACGGTGCTCCGGCTGCGGTTGCGCCGTTTGCCAGAATGCATTCAGCAAAGCGCAGAACATCCTGCGCGTTGGAGAAGAGGCTGGCGTGACCGGCGATACCATCCATCACGGAAGCGTTTTCATCGTGCACCTCGCCTTGGATGATGCGGTGCCGGAAGCTGCGGTCGTGCTCTGTGGGAGGAATCGAGGCGCTTAGCTCCTTCTCCGGACAGAACCCAGTGGTGCTCATGCCAAGGGGTGCGAAGATCTCGCGCTGGCAGAAAGAATCAAGTCGCTCGCCTGTCATCTTCTCGACCAGGTGTCCAAGAATGATGAAGCCAATGTCCGAATACTCGGTGCGCGTTCCCGGATCCGCGGTCAGCGGCTGGCGAAGACATGCCTCGATCATCACGAGGCGATCGTTTGCCAACTCGAACAGACGCACATAACCAGGCAGGCCTGAAGAGTGGTCCAGCAGCATACGCAAGGTAATCCGAGATCGCCGGCTGTCGGATGCGTCGGCGGCTGCAAACTCCGGTAGCCACTCCGCAACAGAGAGATCCAGCGCAAGCTCTCCGCGGTCGTAGAGCCGCATAATGGCGGCTGTCGTTGCAAGCACCTTGGTCAGACTGGCGAGATCAAAAATGGTGTCCGGCTCGACCAGCGGTGAGTTCGGGTTGTAGGTGAAGCGTCCGACAGCTTGTGCGCTTTCTTCAGTCGGCCCCGATTTTGCGGTGCGAAGAACGGCGAACGCGCAGCCGGGAAAGACGTGATCGCGTACGCCTTGTTCCAGCAGCGCTGTCGAGGCGGGGAACTCGCATCTTACGGGTGGGGCCAAATCCGCCTCCTCAGTGTGAAATCCGGCGGCCTTCGATTCTCTTTCGTAACGATGTTGCCATGCCCGGGGGTTAAGGGTGGCCGGGAAACGCTATCCACGTTGTTCCGGTTGCGTCTATAAACGAAGTAGTGGGTACCAGATTAATGAAACCGACCAACGCCGCTGTGTGGCTCGTATGCAGCACGCTTATAGCGGCTCCCTTGGCGTTGACCGCGCAACAAGCCCCTCCAGCGCCCGCGGCACCGTCGCAACATTCAGATTTTCCAGCCTCGGGCGGCCTGGCCGCCGCCGAAACCGCGCTTAACAGCAAGACCTACACCGTCCCCGCAGGAACGAAGGTCCTTTTGTCGCTCAAGAGCGGCGTCAATACTAAGACGGCCCATCCGGGAGACGGTGTTTACCTCGTTTCTACCTTTCCGGTCATCGTCGGATCCCATGTGCTCATTCCATCCGGCGTCTACGTACAAGGCATCGTGGATAAGGTGGAACGCCCCGGTCGCATCAAAGGGCGGGCAAAGCTGCTGATGCATTTCACGACCATGATCTTCCCCAATGGGCAGGTGGTCGGCATCCCCGGAACGGTAAATAATCTGCCGGGCTCAAGCGGCCCGTCGGTCAAGGGCGACGAGGGCGCCATCGAGCAGGCAGGCAATAAGGGCAAGGATGCCGGCAATGTTGCCAAGGGCGGAATGATTGGAGCCACCGGCGGTGTCATCGGAGGTGCGGCCAGCGGCAGTCCAGGTACTGGAGCGGCCATCGGCGGTCTTGCCGGAGTCGCCGGCGGATTGATCTATACGCTTCTCACCCGCGGTGACGAGGTCATCATTCCCGAAGGCACCAGCCTGGAGATGGTTTTGCAGCGTCCGCTGGAGCTTCAGGCTTCGCAACTGGACGGAATTAATGACGTGCGTGGAAATCCGCAGTACATTCCTAGTGGAGGGCAGCCACAGCCACTCTCAAAGCCGGCGCACATCGTCTGTCCCGCCGGTAGCCTCGGTTGCAATTGATGGAGCATCAAGAAGACCAATCGTTCGGACCGCATCCTCTCGACGTGGCAGCGCGCCGCAAGCGCAGCCGTGCCGTGGTGGTCTGGACCCGCGATATTCTCGTCTCGCTCGCGGTAGCATTTTTCGTCATTACGTTTCTCTATCAGCCGGTGCGTGTCGAAGGCACCAGCATGCTGCCTCGCCTCCACGATCAGGACCGCATCTTCATCAACAAGTTTGTCTATCACTTTGAAGACATCAGCCGCGGCGATGTCGTCGTCTTCTATTACCCGCGCGACCCCTCGAAGAGCTACATCAAGCGCGTTATCGCGCTGCCGGGCGATCGTCTCGAGGTAGACGACGGCCGCGTCTACGTGAACGGCAACCGCATTCCGGAGCCGTATGTGCCGCAGCGCTTTCGCGACACGCGATCCGTCTCCGCGGTTCTGCTCCCGCCGCATTGCTACTACGTGATGGGCGATCATCGTTCCATCTCGAGCGACAGTCGTGACTTCGGTCCTGTGGAGCGCAGCTTCATCTATGGCAAGGCCGCATTCGTCTACTGGCCGACCGAAACCATGCACGTCGTCGAATAGACGCGCGCTGCAGGCCTGCGGTCAGGGCAGGTGAGCCGCGTATTTTCGAGCCAAGCGGTTGAGTCAATGGGTGGACTGCACCGGAGGCCACCTGCGTCAAGCGCAGATGAGTGCGTCCGCCTCGGACGGGTAGTCCGAAACCTGATAACATCGATTGAATCCACCCCATGGAGCAGCGATGCAGGCCATACTTGCGCTCGAAGACGGGCGCATCTTCCGCGGTGAGAGCCACGGCGCGGGCGGCGAGCGCGCAGGCGAAGTAGTTTTCAACACATCACTGACGGGCTACCAGGAAATTTTCACTGATCCTTCCTACGCGGGCCAGATCGTCGTCCTGACGAATCCACAAATCGGCAACTACGGCACCAATGCTGCCGATGCCGAGGCGCAAAAACCATACATCGAAGGTCTGGTGACACGGGAGTTCTCTCCCGTCAGCTCAAACTGGCGCTCAGAACAAGTAGCCGATGAATACCTGGAACGTCACGGCGTGCCCGCTATTTCTGAAATCGACACAAGGGCATTGGTGCGGCATCTGCGTACCTACGGCGTGATGCGCGGTGTCATCTCCACGAATGGATCGAGCACCGAGGCGCTCGTGGCCAAGGCCAAAGCTCAGCCGAAGATGGACGGCTGTGACCTGGCAAGTGTCGTCTCGACCAAGGAATCGTACAACTGGAGCCGAGAGCACGCTGGCAATGCCATTCCCGGGCTGATGCCTGATGCGCCGGCAGACGATCTTCATGTTGTGGCTTATGACTACGGGATCAAGCACAACATTCTTCGGATGTTGACGCGGGAGGGCGCACGCGTCACTGTCGTGCCTGCGCAGACTTCCGCCGAAGATGTGCTCGCGCTCAAGCCGGACGGCATCTTTCTTTCGAATGGTCCGGGAGATCCCGAACCGCTCCATTATGCGCAGGAAAATATCCGCAGGCTGGCGGGGAAGAAGCCGATCTTCGGCATCTGCCTCGGCCATCAGCTTATCGGCCTGGCGCTGGGCGGCAAGAGCTACAAGCTGAAGTTTGGACACCACGGCGGCAACCACCCCGTGCAGCGGACGGGCACGGGCAAGATTGAAATCACGGCCCATAATCACAACTTCGCCATCGATCCGGATTCGCTCAAGCAGAGCGAGGTCGATCTGACCCACGTCGATTTGAACGACAACACGCTCGAAGGACTGCGGCACCGTTCACTGCCGCTGTTCAGCGTGCAGTACCACCCGGAGGCCAGCCCTGGTCCGCATGACTCGCACTATCTCTTTGGAGACTTCCGCAAGATGATGGAGGAGTTCAAGCGGTGAGCGTTCGCTTGGAGCGCCTGCTACTGGGGCCGGCGTTTGTTTCGCTGGCGCTAATCGGCATGGCTTCCGCTATGGCGCAACGGGGGTCGGGAACGGGCCTTCGCTATGGACCGCCGGACAGCGCGGCGATGAATTACGTTTCGAGGTGCCTGTCTGTGGCGCCGCCGCGTCCGATCGAGCTCTATTCCCGCGGAGGCTGGTACATCAGCGATGATCTGCGCCAACAGCTTCACGACCGCGAGGCCATCATCGAAGGAATTGCGATGGTGTGGAAGCTGAAAAACCTCCCGCGTGCCGTGTATCAATGGACGCACGACGGCGAGTTCAATCGCGATGTGGTGGCCTGCCTCGATGCTAACGGCAAAGTCATCCGTTCGGAGAGTCGATACACGCCGGGCGATTCCGAGCCTAATCAGCGTTGGATTTACATCCATACGCTCACAACCGCTGGCCACCAGGGAAATCTTCAAGGAACGGGCCGCTTCACCGACAAGCAGGGGCATCCTATGGGCCGCCCGCACTTGACTCCTGAGGACCAGGACTTCATCGCAGGCGAGCGCGTGTACCACAAGTGGAACGACTTTGATTTCGCCGGCCTCGTCGGCAGGCAGGGGCAGTAAGAGAAATAGATGCCACGTAGAAATGACATCCAGAAGATCCTGGTGATCGGCTCCGGTCCCATCGTGATTGGCCAGTCGGCAGAGTTCGATTATTCCGGCACCCAGGCGGTGAAGGCACTGCGGGCAGACGGCTACGAAGTCGTGCTGGTGAACTCGAATCCTGCCACGATCATGACCGATCCCGAGCTCGCCGACCGCACTTACATCGAACCGCTAACGCGCGAGTATGTAGAAGAGATCATTCGGCTGGAAGCGGCGATGATGACCGGCATCGATGGCAAGCGCAAAGGCAAGTTCGCGCTTCTGCCGACTGTCGGTGGACAGACCGCTCTAAATCTTGCGGTCGATCTGGCAGACGCCGGCATTTTAGAGAAGTACGATGTCGAGCTGATCGGCGCAAAACTTGATGCCATCAAAAAAGCCGAAGACCGGCTGCTCTTCAAAGATGCGATGCACAAGATCGGCTTGGACATGCCGCGCTCCTCGCTGGTGAACAACATCCGCGACGGCATGGACTTCGCCGCAAAGATCGGCTTCCCGGTCGTGATTCGCCCATCGTTTACCCTCGGCGGATCGGGCGGCGGCATTGCGTATAACCGCGAAGAGTTGATGGAAATTCTCTCGCGCGGACTCGATCTTTCACCCGTGCACGAGTGCCTGATCGAAGAATCGGTGCTCGGCTGGAAGGAATACGAGCTGGAGGTGATGCGCGATCTCGCGGACAACGTCATCATCATCTGCTCGATCGAAAACATGGACCCGATGGGCGTCCACACTGGCGATTCCATCACCGTTGCGCCGGCCCAGACGCTGACCGACCGCGAGTACCAGATGATGCGTGATGCTGCCATGCGCGTCATTCGCGAGATCGGCGTGGAGACGGGCGGATCGAATGTGCAGTTCGCGGTACATCCGCAAACCGGCCGCATGACCGTAATTGAGATGAACCCGCGTGTTTCGCGGTCTTCCGCGCTGGCGTCCAAGGCAACCGGCTTTCCGATTGCCAAGATTGCGGCCAGGCTGGCCGTCGGCTATACGCTCGACGAGATCCCCAACGACATCACACGCAAGACTCCGGCGTGCTTCGAGCCCACCATCGATTACGTCGTCGTCAAGGTGCCGAAGTGGCAGTTTGAGAAGTTTCCCGGCGCTGACGAGACGCTGGGGCCGCAGATGAAATCGGTCGGCGAAGTGATGGCGATCGGGCGCACCTTCAAGGAAGCGATGATGAAGGCGCTGCGGTCGCTCGAGACGGGCAAGCGCGTGGGATCGGAAGTCATCGAGCCGCGCCGCCTGATGCAGCGCCTGGTGACCCCACAGCCGCAGCGATTGGACTACATCCGTTACGCCTTTCGCACCGGCATGACGGTACGCGAAGTTGCCCGCATCACCGCGATGGATCCCTGGTTCCTCTACCAGCTCAAAGAGATCACCGACACAATTGGTCTGCTGGGCACGACAAAGCCGGATACGGTAAGCGCCGGCGTACTGCGCAAAGCCAAGCGCATGGGCATATCAGATGCGCGCATCGCTGAGGTCTGGCACCTCGACGCGGCTACTGGTGCCGACGAGGTGCGCGATCTGCGTGATCGTCACGGCGTGAAGCCGATCTACAAGCTGGTGGATACCTGCGCGGCCGAGTTCGAGAGCGAGACGCCGTATCTTTACTCGAGCTACGACGAGGAGGATGAGGCGCCGCCTAGCGCGAAACGCAAGGTCATCATTCTCGGATCGGGACCGAATCGTATCGGGCAGGGAATCGAGTTCGATTATTGCTGTTGCCACGCTGCCTTCGCACTGAAGGAAGATGGCTACGAGACCGTGATGGTCAACTGCAATCCGGAGACTGTCTCCACCGATTACGACACAAGCGACCGGCTCTACTTCGAGCCGTTGACGCTCGAAGATGTCCTCGCCATCTATCAGCGCGAGTGCGCAGCCGGCGCAGATGTTGGCATGATCGTGCAGTTCGGCGGGCAGACGCCCCTCAATCTCGCACTGCCCCTGAAGAAGGCCGGAGTAAAGATTCTCGGAACATCGCCGGAATCAATCGATCTAGCCGAGGACCGCAAGCAGTTTGGTGCGCTGCTGGAGCGGCTGAAGATTCCGCAGCCGCCAGGCGCGATGGCGACCAGCGTGGACGAGGCGCTGGCTGGTGCAGAGCGCGTTGGATATCCCGTCCTGGTGCGTCCCAGTTATGTGCTGGGCGGCCGCGCGATGGTCATTGCATACGACGCCGCCGAGGTGCGGCGCTACATGGCTGAGGCAGTCGAGTACTCGCAGGACAGGCCAGTCCTGATCGACCATTTCCTCGAGGCAGCGGTCGAAGTGGATGTTGATGCACTCTGTGACGGTAAGAACGTCGTCATCGCCGGCATCATGCAGCACATCGAAGAGGCGGGCATTCACTCCGGGGATTCATCCTGCGTCTTGCCAGCGGTGGATCTTTCTCCGGAGACCTGTGCAACGCTACGCGATTACACACGGCAGCTTGCACTCGCGCTCAACGTGCGCGGGCTGGTGAACCTACAGTTCGCCATCCAACGCAGCAGGCAAAAGGGTGAGCGCGACCGCGTCTTTGTGATCGAAGTGAACCCTCGTGCCTCGCGCACTGTGCCGTATGTTTCCAAAGCCACCGGGGTGCCGCTGGCGAAGATCGCATCGCGCCTCATGACGGGCCGCACTCTCGCGGAGCTGCTGCCGGAGCAGGTGCGCGAGGGGCAAGACCTCGACACGGGAACGCATTTCTATGTGAAGTCGCCGGTCTTCCCCTGGAACAAGTTCCCCGGCGTCGATACAGTGCTCGGCCCGGAGATGCGCTCCACCGGCGAGGTGATGGGTGTAGCCGACAATTTCGGCGAGGCATTTGCCAAGGCGCAGCTCTCGGCCGGTCAGCGGCTGCCGTTGCGCGGAACGGTCTTCTTCAGCGTGAATGACCGCGACAAAGATGGCCTGGTCACGCTGGCGCGTGAGTATGTGCATCTCGGATTCCGCCTGGTAGCGACACATGGGACAGCCGATGTGTTGGAGCGCGCCGGCCTGTCGACCGAGCGTGTTTATAAAGTGAAGGAAGGGCGACCGAATATCGTCGACCTGATCAAGGGCGACGCCATCCACCTCATCATCAACACGCCGCAGGGGCAGGACACTTTCTTCGACGAGAAAGCGATCCGTCGTGCCGCCGTGCAGCAGCGCATTCCGACCATCACCACCATGGCCGCAGCCCGCGCTGCTGCTGAAGGCATTGCGGCGCTGCAACGAGAGACCATCCATGTAGAAGCGCTCCAGCAACTTCATGCGGCGCGTGCACTGGCGGCGCGATAGGGGAGGAAGATCCATGCTGCTTGAGGGAGTCTTCGCCGCAATCCCAACTCCGTTTCAACCGGATGGCCGCCCACAGTGGCACAATATGGAGCGCAATGTCGAGCGCTACTGCCGGGCGCCGCTCTCGGGCATTGTGGTGCTGGGTTCAACCGGCGAAGCAGTGATGCTGAATGACGAAGAGACGCGTGAGGCACTGCGCGTCGCCAGGAACGCCGCCGCGGATGATCGCGTGCTTATCGCCGGCGTGGGCCATGAGAGCCTAGTCGAAACGCTGAAGCGTATCGAGCACGCCGCAACGCTGGACTACGATGTGGCGCTCGTGCGGACGCCCCATTTCTTTCGACCGCAGTATTTCCGATCCTCAGGTAACGCATCGCAGGCACCCGCGACCGAGATGCTGACCTACTACCGCATGGTGGCCGATGCCTCGGCGCTTCCCGTCCTGCTTTATAGCATCCCCGCTTACACCGCATACGATTTGCCGGTCGAGGTGATCGGTGAGCTCTCTACGCACCCGAACATCTACGGCGTCAAGGATTCGAGCGGCAAGCCGGAGCGGATTGCGGCTATTGTTGGTGCGACATCTTCCGCGCCGCGCCGCAATGTCGCTGTTACCGCAACCTTCGGACCTGTGACGAGCCGCATGCTGAATGCACAGGCGGAGGCCGCCGGGCTGGCGGCAGCGCTGATGCCTGCAGAAGCGGTGATGGCGGGGGTTGGCTATGCCGCGCCTCCTCCACCGCGATTCAAGACGCGTACGCGCGAGGTGGGCTTTCAGGTTCTCTGCGGATCTGCGCAAACGCTGCTGCCATCCCTTGCGGCCGGCGCGACGGGCGGGGTGCTGGCGATGGCCTCTTTTGCGCCGCAGGCCTGCGCGGAGATCTACATGGCGTGGAAAGACCGGGACGCCGCGCTAGCGGAGGAGAAACAACAACGAATCCTGCAGGCAGCCGATGCAATCTGCGGACGTATGGGAATTCCAGGTGTGAAGTACGCGTGCGATCGGAATGGCTACTACGGCGGCTCTCCGCGGCTGCCTTTACTACCACTTACCGCACCCGAGCGCGACGAGGCAGACCGGCTGCTGGCGGATATCCGCCATTGACGCAAGGCAGCTCGCGACATTTCGGCGGCGCACAGCACCCACTCAGCCGTGAGCCAGCGCAGTTAACCCAGGCCGGGTGAGCCGGTTGAACAATGCTGACCTATACTTACAAGATGGCGGCGGTGGCGTGGGACTCACTCCTCGGCATCCCTGTAGATGCACGCAGCTCCACTCGAATCTGGCGTTCTAGAAGGGAATTCGCTCGATGTCAACAGGTGATTTGGCCCTGAAAGCAGAGCAGCCACGCGCTGCAGCCGTGCAATCCGGCGAGATAGTCAACGACTTCAGCATTCAGGTAGCCACGGTCAACGGCTCCGGATCGCAGTCGGCAAACAATGTCCTGCTGAAGAGCATCTTCGCGATGGGCATTCCCATCAGCGGCAAGAATCTTTTCCCCTCAAATATTGCCGGCCTGCCGACCTGGTACACCATCCGGGCCAGCAAGTATGGCTACGTCGCGCGCAAAAAAGAGATCGACATCCTGGTCGCGATGAATGCCGAGACGGCGAAGGATGACATACTCTCGCTGCCCGCCGGCGGCGTCGCGATCTACGAAGAGAGCGCGAACCTGAAGCAGTACCGCGAAGACGTGGTCTGTTACCCGGTGCCCTTTGACAAGATCACCGCCGCTGTGTGCCCGGAAGCCAAGCTGCGCAAGCTGGTTAAGAACATGGTGTACGTCGGCGTGGTGGCCGAGCTTCTGCAGATGGATCTGGCGACGGTCGAAGCAGCGGTACGGCGGCAGTTCGCAAAGAAGCAGAAGGCCGCCGACCTGAACTGGGCTGCCGTGCAGGCGGGCTATGACTACGCGAAGGCATCGCTGACCAAGCAGGATCCGTTTCGCGTGGAACGCATGCACGCCAACGAAGGCAAGATCATCATTGAAGGCAACGCCGCGGCGGCCCTTGGCTGCATGTTCGCTGGCGTCACCGTTGTTACCTGGTATCCGATCACGCCTTCATCATCGGTGGTTGAGAACCTGATCGACCTGCTGAAGAGATATCGCGTTGAGCCCAGCGGCAAAGCGACCTTCGCGGTCGTGCAGGCGGAAGATGAACTTGCTGCCGTCGGCATGGTGCTGGGCGCAGCTTGGACGGGCGCACGTTCCATGACCGCCACCTCTGGGCCCGGTATCTCGCTGATGTCGGAGTTTGCCGGCCTCGGCTATTTTGCGGAAATTCCCGCAGTTATCTTCGACATCCAGCGCGTTGGGCCTTCGACTGGAATGCCGACTCGCACAGCACAAGGCGACATTCTCTCCGTGGCGTATCTCTCTCATGGCGACACCCGCCACGTCATGCTGCTCCCCGGTTCGGTGAAGGAGTGCTTCGATATGAGTGTCGAGGCCTTCGACCTTGCTGAACAACTGCAGACGCCGATCTTCGTTCTCTCCGATCTCGATCTCGGCATGAACAACTGGATGACCGAGCCCTTCAGCTATCCGGAGAAGCCGATGCAGCGCGGCAAGGTGCTGAGCGCGGAAGATCTGACTCGCCTGGGCGGCTTCGCTCGCTACAAGGATGTGGACGGCGACGGTGTCGGCTACCGCACGCTTCCGGGCACGGAGCATCCGCAGGCGGCATTCTTTACGCGCGGCAGTGGCCACAATGAGCGCGCGCTCTATACCGAGCGGCCGGACGAGTACCAGCACGTGATGGAGCGGCTGGCACGCAAGTTCGACACGGCCCGCAAGATGGTGCCTGCGCCGATTACAGTAGCGAACGGCAGCTCACCAATCGGGCTTATTGCATACGGCACAACGGACTTTGCGGTCACAGAGAGCCGGGAGCAGCTCAAAGCCGAATACAAGCTGGAAACCGACTATCTCCGCATACGCGCCTATCCGTTCACACGCGAAATCCACGACTTCGTTGCCGCTCACGAACGGGTCTACATCATCGAGCAGAATCGCGATGCGCAGATGCTGAGTCTGCTGAAGCTTGACCTGCCGCCCGAAGACGCGGTGAAACTGCGGAGTGTGCGGCACTACAATGGCCTGCCGATTGATGCGCGCAGCGTGACCGACGAATTGGTCATGCAGGAAGGAATCTAACCATGTCCACCACCCCCAATGCGGCGTCGACCACCCCAATGACACCGGCAGCAAAGCCTGCTCCGAAGGTGAATCGCCTCGGGCTGCCCATCCTGGAATATCGCGGCGGCAAGACCAATCTGTGCGCCGGCTGCGGACACAACGCCATCTCGGAGCGCATCATCGATGCCTTTTACGAGATGGGCTTGCAGCCGGAGCGCGTGATGAAGCTCTCCGGTATCGGCTGCTCGTCCAAGAGCCCGGCCTTCTTCATGAGCCGCTCGTTCGGCTTCAACAGTGTGCACGGGCGCATGCCTGCAGTAGCGACCGGTGCTCTGCTGGGCAATCACACGATGAAGGCTATCGGGGTGTCGGGCGACGGCGACACCGTTTCCATCGGCATGGGGCAGTTCGTGCACCTGCTGCGGCGCAATCTGCCGCTGATCTACATCATCGAGAACAATGGCGTGTACGGTCTGACCAAGGGCCAGTTCTCCGCGACTGCGGACATTGGCTCGAAGCTGAAGACCGGTGTCATCAACGATCTGCCGCCAATCGACACTTGCACGCTGGCGATCGAGCTTGGCGCCACGTTTATTGGCCGCTCCTTCTCCGGTGACAAGAAGCAGTTGCTGGCCATGATGAAGGCGGCGATCGCCCACAAGGGCACCGTGCTGCTGGACGTGATCTCACCCTGTGTCACCTTCAATGATCACGAAGGCTCGACCAAGAGCTACAAGTACATGCAGGAGCACGAGGAGGCCATTACTGAAGTTGGCTTCGTGCCGCACTTCGAAGACATCAGCGTGGATTACGACGCTGGCTCGACCTACGACGTCGAGATGCACGACGGCTCTCATCTGCGACTGCGCAAGCTGCACGACGACTACAACCCGATCGACCGCATCAGCGCCGTCCGTGCGCTGATGGAGGCGCAGCAGAAGGGCGAGGTACTCACTGGTGTGTTTTACGTAGACACCCAGAAGCCGAGCTTCACCGATCTGCTGAATCTGGTCGACGAGCCGCTGGGCACACTGCCGGAATCCCGGGTGCGGCCGCCAAAATCGGTTCTGGACGACGTTATGCAGAGGATGCGATAGAAGACATCGGGAACGATTGCAGTACGGCACCCGGGCATACTAGTATTCTCGACCTGCGCCCGATAGCGTCCACCTATTCGCATGCTCAATAATCGCAAGATCGCTGTTGTTCTTCCGGCCTACAACGCTGAGAAGACCGTGGAACGGACCGTGGATGAGATTCCGCGCGACATCGTGGACGACATCATCCTCACCGACGATGCCAGCCGGGACAATACTGCCGCAGTGGCCAGCA
>JBJMGC010000178.1:0-12982 GCA_045808105.1 Acidobacteriaceae bacterium
GAGGTTGTAGTCGTAGGTGAGTTCTTCGCCGGGCACGATATCGCGGATGGCCAGGATCCAGACGCGCTCGCCGATCTCATCGGTCTCGCAGTTGGGATCGCAGGAGTGATTGAGAAACATGGCTGCTCCGTGGCCGTCGATGACGATAGAGCGTGAGCCGATCCCGAAGAGATAGGTGATGGGCGAGTCCTCCTAGATGGAGTCCGCCACCGATTTACGCAGGCGCGGGCCGGTGTACTCAACGACGCGGGCGCCCTTGCGGATGTGTGTGGTGGTATAACAGCCGGCGGCGTGAATGGCGGAGGAGCGGATCATCAGGCCCATCGGGTCCCTCGGAAGCAAAGATTCCCTGAGTATAGAGCCCCTGTGTCATAGTCCTGTTCCGAGGCCGGCGCGTCTTATACCCTTAGAAGAGGATGAAACGGCTGGCGACAGAAACGGTTGTGGCGACATCGGCGCGTTCGCTGACGCTCGGCTGTGCAGCACTGCTTGCGTTGAGCGCCGCGCTCGTGCTTCCTGCAATCGCGCAGCCATCGGGTACGCACGATTCTGGCAGCGGGCAGCCTTCCTCTTCCTCGCAGAGCAAGCAGCAGAATCAGCAGAAGCCGCCCACGCATAAGAATGCCGCGCAGGAGAACCCATTCCCATCGGATGTCTCGAAGCAGGCCGCGCAACAGCAGAGCCAGCCAGCCGATACTCCATCCGCTCCGGATGCCGGCCAGCCGGATGCGAAGCAGCAGCCGCAGAAGCCAGGAAACACGGCGGCTCAGGAGAATCCATTTCCTGAGGACGTGTCGAAGAGCGCCGCAGCCGCGAAGAACAACGATGCGGCCGGATCTTCAAGTAGCTCCAGCAGTAGTTCGAGCAGCAGTTCCAATTCTGGTGGCGATCCGGCGAGTGGTGACACGGATCCCAATGCCGATTTGCCGCGGGATACCGGCCGACGCCGGCTGAAGAAGCCAAGCGAGTCGGACATCCAGAGCGGCTCGCTTGCGGGTGCAGGAAAGGCGGAGGACGATCTACGGATCGGCCGCTTCTATCTTTCTGATGGAAACTTTAACGGAGCTTATGGGCGCTTTTCCGAGGCAAGCCGGCTCGATCCGACGAACGTGGACGCGATCTACGGATTGGCGGCTGCCGCTGCGGGCTTGCACCATAGGGACGAGGCTCTGACCAACTACAAGCTCTATCTCCAGATCGCTCCCGACGGGAACGACGCCAAATCTGCCCGAAAGGCGATCCGCGAGCTGTCGAAGTAACCCAAACGGGGGATCAATCTCGGCAAATCTGCCACTTTTTCGTACTTGCCCTGCTTTGTGGGCACGTTCTATCGTGCGTCAAGTTCCGAAACACGATTCCAGGAAAACGACTCCAGGCGCAGAGATGCATGCTATCTTCCAGTCCGAGTTTCGCGATTTCGCGGCAGAGCTAAGCTCCTTCGACGCGACGTCGGCGAACGTGCATCCCTGGGGAAAGCCCCATTGCTGGTCGGTACACCAGATTGTCGAGCACCTGGTGCTCTCCATGGATAGCACCAGGATCGCTCTAGAGGAGCGGCTGGCTAAGGGGCGACCGGAGCGAAACTCGCATCGTTCACGTACCGAATGGGCGCTTCAGTTGATGATTTTGAGTGCGGGCCACATGCCGAAAGGTGTGGGGGCGCCTCAACAGACAACGCCGAAAGCAAACCTGCCCGGAACTGGCGTGCGCGAACTGGCGGATCAACTGGAGGCGGCGATCGAATCGCTGGACGCAACGCTGGATGAGTGCCGGCAGCGCTTCGGCATGGAGCGCGTGGGACGGCATTTTCTGCTGGGGCCATTGCGTATGGACCAATGGCGCCGCTATCACGTTTTGCACCTGCGGCATCATCTCAGGCAGATATCGGATTTGCGCGATAGCATGTCGGTCGAAGTGGCTCATCATCCGGAGATGGCGCGGATCTAGACTGCCGACACCGACGATCCTTTGAGCCCGAGCGAGATGCTTCGGGCCATTTTTCTTTCTGGGCGCGCTTCCTGCGCGCGAACTGCGGAAAGCCTCAGTGGAAGAAGTTCAGATACCACTCCAGCGTCTCGATTCCAAGGAACGAGCAGTAGATACCCGCGAGCGCGAGAAAGGTCCCGAAAGGAACTGCGAGCGGCCCCTCTGCTTTCGATCTCTTCCGGCCGCGGAGCGCTAGCACGAGGAGCGCCGTGAGTGCGCCGGTGACAACAGCGAGGAAGAAGACAACGCACATCTGGCGCGCGCCGAGCCACGCCGCGATCGCTGCGGCGAGCTTGACGTCGCCCAGGCCGAGGCCCTGGCGTCGGCGCACCAGCGCATAGAGCCAGCGCAGTAGCAGCAGACCGACGGCCGTTGCGGCTGCGGAGATCGCGCCTCGCAGGCCCAGAAGGAGCGCAGAGTGCCAGGCATATGCGGCGCCGCGATGCATCTCTCCGACAATGCCGTCGCTGGCGCGATAGAGGATGCCGAGGCCGAGCAGCGGCAGCGTCAAGGTGTCGGGCAACTGCATCGTCTCCGCATCGCACACTGCCAGCGCCAGCAGCAAAGCGCAGAAGATGCTGAGGCCGACGCTATCGACATCGATGCCGCCGATAAACAGGACATTGCCTACGGTGAGTGCGGCGACGGCCCCCTCCACAAAGGGATACCGCCATGCGATGCGCTTCTGGCAGTTGCGGCAACGGCCGCGCAGCAGAAGGAAGCTGAGAAGCGGGATATTGTCGCGGGCGGCGATCGGCTTGTTGCAATGCGGGCAGTGCGATGGCGGCCGCACGATGGACTTGTGCCGCGGCAGGCGGCTGATGCAGACGTTCAGAAAACTTCCGAAGGCAAGCCCGAAGAGCAGCGCGAAGACGATCTCGATGGTCAGCATCCGTCGGAAAGCGCTCCTCGGCGCTGCTGGCGAGTATAGCGGCAGGATGCCCTGGAATAGTGCACCCGGACGGTGCACCGGGAAGCAGGGCGAGCGTTTGGCGATGGACCTCGGTTAAAGTGGTGGCATGAGGCAGCAAAACGGCAGCCCGCCCGCTGACGCCGGCGCACTGTTTCAGGAGAGTGTGGCGATCATGGCGCAGCTGCGCGGGCGGGGTGGGTGTCCCTGGGACCGCGAGCAAACCTTTGCCAGCATCCGCAAGTACACTCTGGAAGAGACCTACGAGGTGCTGGACGCGATCGAGCGTGAGCACTGGGCCGACCTGGCCGAAGAGCTCGGCGATCTGCTGTTGCAGGTGCTGTTTTATGCGCAGATGGGCGATGAGGCCGGGTACTTCTCCATCGTCGACGTGCTCGGCCATCTGAACCGCAAGCTAATCCGGCGGCATCCGCATGTCTTTGGCGAGGAGGCGAGCGCGGCCGCGGGGAATCGTGCTGCAGTCGACGTGGCAACTGCGTCCGAAGCGCCCGGCGTGCTGGCGAACTGGGAAGCAATTAAAAAGGCCGAAAAAACGGAAGGTGCCTCCGCTGTCTCGCTGCTGGATGAGGTGCCTCGCAGCTTTCCCGCGCTGCTGGAGGCCGCGAAGCTGGGCAGCAAAGCGGCAAAGGTGGGCTTCGACTGGCCCGATCGCTCGGGGCTGCTGGAGAAAGTGGAAGAGGAGTGCCGGGAGATTGAGGCCGAAGTCCGGGCCGGAGCAGCTCCCGAGGCGGTAGAAGGCGAGATGGGCGACCTGCTGTTCACGGTGGTGAACCTGGCGCGGCATTTGAAGGTGGACCCGGAGATGGCGTTGCGGAGCTCCAACAGAAAATTCCGCAGGCGCTTTGCTGCGATGGAGCAGGCGAGCGATCGTGATCTGTCCGATCACAGCCCCGATGATCTCGAGGCTCTCTGGACGCAAGTCAAGCAACATGAGGCCATTGCACAAGAATGATCATGGAAGAGGCGAAGCATCCGGCAGAAGTCCATGCGAGAACCGAATTCGAGGTGCGCTCCTGCCGCGGATTCGAGGAGTTGGAGGCGTGCGTCGCGCTGCAGATCGCCATCTGGGGTTACGACGAGATGGATGTGATCCCGCGGCGGATGTTCATCGTGGCGCAGCGGATTGGCGGGCAAGTGATGGGCGCATTCACTGCTGATGACGCGCTGGCCGGCTTTGCCATGGCACTTCCCGGCATTCGCGACGGAGCGCCGTACCTGCACTCGCACATGCTGGCGGTGCAGTCAAGATTCCGCAACGCGGGCCTCGGACGTCGCCTAAAGCTGGCGCAGCGGGAAGATGCACTGAAACGGGGCATCCGGCTGATGGAGTGGACTTTCGACCCGCTGGAGATCAAAAACTCTTTTTTCAACATCGAAAAGCTAGGGGCGATCACCCGCAGCTATACAGCGAATTTTTATGGTGTATCCTCTGCTCGGATTCAGGGTGGCCGTCCCACGGACCGGCTGCACGCCGAATGGTGTCTGGACAGCGAGCGGGTCATCGAAGCGGTAGCGGGTAAGCGTGCACCGCGCGGTGAGGTCGAAATGCGTATCGAGCTGCCGCATCAGGTGATGCAGTGGAAGGAATCTGCGGAGGGCGCAGAGCAGGCGATGGCACTGCAAAAGTCGAACCAGGCGCAGTTTGAAGCGGCTTTTGCGCGCGGGCTCGCAGTGACGGGATTTTCGCGGGACCAAGAGGGCAACGGGTGGTTTGAATTGAGCGGCTGGCCAATATCGGAGCAGCCGCGGGCGTTATCAGATAAGCCGCAGGCGCTGCTGAAGTCTCCAACGGCTGCGAAATGACTCGCCACGGGCGGAACATTACAGATTGATTACCACTGGATGAGAGACACAGGCCGAGTGACAGGAAAGAGTCTATGAGAATCGATTCAATCGTGCTGCGCGAGATCCGCATGCCAATGGTGGAGCCGTTCGTAACCAGCTTCGGCGAGACCAAAGACCGCCGTGTGCTGCTGGCGCAGATCCATGCCAAGGGGTTGGTCGGCTGGGGCGAGTGCGTGGCGGGTGAACACCCGTACTTCTCGTCAGAGTCGATCGATACCGCGTGGGTGGTGCTGCTGCAGGAATTGGGGCCGGCGCTTGCGGCTAGCCAGGTAGATCACGGCGGCGACTGCCCCAAGATATTCAAGAGGGTCCGCGGCAACCCGATGGCTAAGGCGGCGCTGGAGAACGCGGTCTGGGACCTGGAGGCGCAGATCGAAAATGCGCCGCTGTATGAATTGCTGGGCGGCACCAAGAAGCGCATCGCATGCGGCGTGTCGATCGGGATGCAGCCGACCATGGAACAGCAACTCCGCAAGGTGGAGCGCGAGGTGAATGCGGGCTATCAGCGCATCAAGCTGAAGTGCCAGCCGGGCTGGGATGTGGAGATGCTGGAGGCGGTGCGCAAGCGTTGGCCGAAGATCATGCTGAGTGTGGACGCAAACTCCGCGTACCGCATGCGCGATTTCGATCACCTGGTCGACTTCGACCAATTCGACCTGCTGATGATCGAGCAGCCGCTGTGGGCGGATGATTTCTATTACCACTCCATGCTGCAGAAACGTTTGGAGACGGCGATCTGCCTGGATGAGTCCATTCGCAACCGGCGCGATGCGCTGGCGGCAATCGATATGGAGTCGTGCCGCATCATCAACGTCAAGAACGGGCGCGTGGGTGGTTTCTCGGAGGCCATCGCGGTGCACAATGCGGCGATGGAACGCGGCATTCCAGTATGGTGTGGAGGCATGCTGGAGACGGGCATCGGCCGCGCGCACAACATTGCGCTCTCTACCCTGCCGGGGTTCACGCTGCCGGGCGATGTGTCGGCGTCAAAGCGCTATTGGGCGGAAGACATCATTGAGCCCGAAGTGGAAGTTTCGAACAAGGGCGAGATCACGGTGCCGACTACGGCTGGCCGCGGCTTTGAGGTGAAGACGGACCTGATTGAAAAGCTGACGGTGCGCAGGGAAGAGATCCGGGCGCTGCAGACGGTCGCCTGAGTATTTGAATTTATTTAGTCACAATGGAAATAGAAGAGGTTGCCATCCAGATCCTCCACGGTGAACTGCCGTAATCCCCAAGGCTTTCTCTCGAGAGGATCGATGATGTTCGCACCTAACGACTTCAGCTCCTGGTACGACGCGTCGATGTCTTCAGCAAACATCCAGTGAACGGCAGGTTCGAACGGCGGCACCCTCTTCCGAAAGAAGATCACCGCTTTATCGCGTGACACGGCCCCAATCCCTTTGTCTGGATAAAGCCACCCAATCTCAAAGCCGAGTGCGTCTCTGTAATGCTCTTGTGCGCGTTCGACATCAGCGACCGGCAGCTCCGGTACTGGCGGGCCAAGCGAGTTCATTTTCTCTCTTGCGTCCATTGAGACTCTCCTCGGTTTCCTTTCTACGCTCAAATCAGGACACCGGTCGGAACTTCGCTCACTTGAAGTGCGTTCTCACATCTAAGAGGTAAAGCCGTGCGTCGGTTGCAGGACTGCGCGGTTGAGAGATGGAGAGACGATGATCCCGCAAGAACAGAAGATGCTGGACGACCTGATGGCGCGTGTGGACAGCACGAGGCTGGATGATAAAGATCCTGAAGCGGCGCAGCGGATCGAGGAGTGGTCCAGACGCAATCCGGATGCTGCGTACATCCTTGCGCAGACGGTGCTGGTGCAGAGCTACGCGCTGGAGCAGGCGAAGGCGCAAATTCAATCTCTGCAACAGAATTTGCAGCAGCAAGCGGCGCAGCATCCTGCGCTGCAACAGCAGGCGAAGCCCACGAGTTTTCTGGGCAATCTGTTCGGGCACAAAGACGAGCCGCGACCGCAACAGCCCGCGCCGGCATACGGGCAGCCGCAGGCACAGCAGGGATATGCGCCGGGCGGCGGTTCGAGCTTCCTGCGTTCCGCGGCAACTACCGCGGCTGGTGTTGCGGCAGGTGCGCTGGCGTTCGAGGGCATCGAGTCGCTGACGCATGGCTTTGGCCACGCGGCTGGTTTTGGCGGATACGGCGCAGGCCTGGGTTCAGGGTTGGGTGATTTTGGCGGCAGGCCCGAAGAGACGGTCATCAACAACTACTACGACTCTGCTGGCCCGGAGCACGATGGCGGAAATGCCGGCGCAGCAAATGCGGACATTCAGCGGTTTGCGCATGAGGGCGATAGCAATCTGGACACTCAGCAAGACCTGGCGAGCGATGTGAACGTGGACGACAACGGCGACACGCAGTTACAAGCCGATACCGACCTGCCGACCCTCGACGATAACAGCGGATCGTATGACGATGCATCGCTCGATGATGGCGGGTCGTTCGATGACAGCTCGCTCGGTGGTGACAGCTTCGACAATTCCTAGAGTGAAATCCAAGCTGTGACGCGGAGGCGTCCGAAGGGGCGCCTCCGCGTTTTATGGAGGCTGCTGGGGCCTTTGCTAGACTGAGACGCCGTTACCTGAGGGGTCCGTCCTGCATGCCGGTGGTCGATCTCGATCGCGTATCCAAATCGTACAGCAGCAAAACGGCAGTGCAGGAATTGAGCCTGCGCATCGAGTCGGGCACGATGTACGGGTTGCTCGGACCGAACGGCGCGGGCAAGACATCCACCATCCGGATGATGGTGGGCATGACGATGCCGGATTCCGGAACGGTGCGGCTGTTCGACGAGCCGTTCCGCCGCGAGCATTTGCGACGGCTGGGCTATCTGCCGGAAGAGCGCGGCCTCTACAAGCGGATGAAGGTGATCGACCAGCTTGTCTTTATCGGGCAACTGCATGGTCTGGCGGCGGCAACCGCAGCAGCGCGGGCGCGCCAATGGTGCGAGCGGATGGAGACTGCCGACTCCATGGAGAAGAAGACGCAGGATCTCTCCAAGGGCATGCAGCAGAAGATCCAGTTTATCGCGACGCTGCTGCACGATCCGGAGCTGATCATCATGGATGAGCCGTCCTCCGGCTTGGATCCGGTGAATGTTTCTCTGCTGGAGCAAATCCTGCTGGAGTTGAAGAGCAAGGGTCGAACCATTTTGTTTTCCACCCATCGCATGGAGCAGGTGGAGAAATTGTGCGATGCGATCTGTCTGGTCGACCGGGGCAAGGCGGTGCTGGAGGGCTCGATGCGCGCGGTGAAGTCGCGCTACCGGCGCGATCGCGTTGTGGTGGAGTACGCGGGCGACGCATCGTTTCTCACCGATCCAGCGATCACCGAGCTGCGTGAGTCGACGGGACGCGCGGAGTTCAAGCTGCGCAACGGCGCTGACCCGCAGGCATTGCTTCGTGCGGCAGCCGCGAAGGCCGAGATCTTCAAGTTTGAGCTGGTCGAACCATCGCTTGGAGAGATTTTCATCCGGACGGTGGGGAGAAAGATCGATGCATGATGTGCTGCTGATTGCCCGGCGGGAGTATCTGGAACGGGTGCGCAGCCGCGCGTTCCTTACCATGACGATGCTGTTTCCGATCTTCATCGGATTGATGGTGGGCGGAAGCATTGTGGCCGGCAAATTTGCGTCGGGCGCGAAACATGTCGCGATCGCGTCGGCCGATGCGGCGCTGGCGCGTGCCGTGGCGCTGGAGATGCAGGCGGCCTCTCCACAAGCGAACCCGCCAGAGGTGGTGGCGCCCGCTTCCGATGCTGACCGCGCGGCACTGAACCGGCGTGTCGAAGACAAGGGGCTGGATGGCTATTTGTGGCTGGAGCAGAAGCCCGGTGCCGCGGCGCCGGAGGCGACCTTCGTCTCGCGCTCTGCCGGCGATCTGTTTTCGCTCGGCGGCCTGGAAAGCGCTGTGAATCAAGGGCTGGAGCGAGAACAACTTGTACGGCACGGAGTGTCGAGCGCACAGATCGCCGCTGCGACGCATCATGCCGATATCCAGACGATGCAGATCCGTCAGGGGCGATTGATTTCTTCGAACTCGATGAAGAGTTTCTTCGGCGCGTACGCGATGATGTTCCTCATCTACTTCACCGTGGTGTTTTACGGGATGAACGTGGCGCGCTCGGTGGTGGAGGAGAAGACGTCACGGATCTTCGAGGTGCTGCTCTCGACCGTCGAGCCGCAGTCGCTGATGGCGGGCAAGCTGCTGGGTGTTGGCGCGGCCGGGCTTACCCAGTTGGCCCTGTGGTTCCTGCTGGCTTCAGCAATCGTGACCACGTCGGCGGGTGCGTCGCTGAGCCCGGGCGGCCTGACGACATATGGCATTCATCCGCAGCAGCTATTCTTTCTCGCGGTCTATTTTCTGCTGGGATTTTTCTTCTATAGCGCGATTGCAGCCGCCGTGGGGGCAAGCGTCAGCAGCGAGCAGGAGATCCAGCAATTCAGCATTGTGATTGTTGCGCCGTTGACGGTGGGGATGGTGCTGATGTCTTACATCGTGGGCAATCCAACCGCGCTGCCGGTGGTCCTGCTTTCGCTGTTTCCGCCCTGCACGCCCATCGTGATGTTCCTGCGCATGTCTTCGCAGATGCCGCCGGCCTGGCAGATTGCGCTCTCCATGGTGCTGATGCTGCTGTTTATCTGGGGAGCGATCTGGCTGGCCTCGCGCATCTATCGCGTGGGCATCCTGATGTACGGCAAGCGGGCCACCCTTCCCGAGATCCTGCGCTGGCTGCGGTATAGCTAGGGGTCGAGCTATTCGCTGAAGGCCTTCGAGTTCAGATGCTGTCCTTTGATCTCATGGATTTTTTTGATTGCGATGGCTCGCGTGCCGTTTCGCTCAAAGACCTCTCCCGACGCGTATACGTATTTGCCGATAAACGGCATCAGTACTTGTCGCTGGCTCGGATCAGGCATTTTGTCGGAAATTGGAAAGTAGATGTCGCCGGCTTTGGTAAGGATGATGAGCGGCGAGCCGCTCTTAGCGCACGCCAGAGCGCATTCCAGGCTGAAATTTGTTGCAGTCGACTCATGGTTTTGGATGGGGCACGCTACATCTCGAACCAGGCCTTCGACCACCACAGTATGAGGTGTCGCTACATCCGCGCCAAAGGCGCAGAGGGCCATCATCATAACGAGCAGGGAAGCGGGAGCAATTTCAGATGCGGTTCTTTTGAAGCGGGCCATTGCAGCTCCGAGATGAGCGAAGTTGTGTCTCAGGTGTTTCTAATGGCTAATGTATCTGTTGCCGGGGAGCGCATAGTTCATCTAAGGTCGAACTATGGATGAAGCGGCGGATCTGGCGAAGGTCGGTGCTGTTCTCAGCGATCCCACGCGGACCACGATGGTATTGAGCCTGATGGATGGCGGCTCGCGGGCGGCGAGCGAACTGCAGATGCTGGCGAATGTGTCGCCGGCTTCCACCAGTGCGCATCTAGCCAAGCTGGTCGATGCACGGATTCTTGCTGTGACGAAAGAAGGGCGTCACAAGTATTACCGCATCACGACGGCCGCCGTTGCCCATGCGGTGGAAGCGCTGCAGATCGTAGCCTCACCGCGCGCAGCAGTGCAGCAGATCGCGCGGTCGCCAATAAATCCTTTTTCGTTTGCCCGCACTTGTTACGACCATCTTGCAGGCAAGCTGGGCGTAGAGATTACGGCGGCGCTTCGCGGTCTCGAGATTATCCGACCGGAAAATCGGCACTACGAAGTTACCGAACGAGGCCGCCTCTGGCTCGAAGAGTTCGGGATACGTTGCGATGACCTGGCTGGGCAGCGGCGCGCCTTCGCTCTCCCGTGTATCGACTTTACCGAGCGCCGCCCCCATGTTGCGGGCACACTCGGGGCGGCACTCCTGGAGCGCATGATCGAGCTGAACTGGATTGCCAAGGCCCGCATGCCACGTTCGGTGCGTATGACGCAAAAGGGTAGGATCGAACTTGGCCGTAGATTGCGGCTCGAGTTCACCGACGGACAGCATGTGACATTCAAGCCACGCTGAACTGCTGCCGAATCTGCCAATCCCGCAGTACACTCGCCTGCATGAAACGCTTCTTCTTTTTGCTGATGGTGTGCTCTGTTGCTACATTCTCGGATGGCGCGCAGGCGCCTGCGGGACATTCTCTGCTGCTTGAACCCGCGCGGGTGTGGACGGCGGGAGAGCCGCTGCATAGCGGCTGGGTAGTGCTGATCGAAGGCAACGAGATCAAGGCGGTTGGGCCGAAGACCAGCGTCGCTGCACCGCCGGATGCGGAGCGCATTGCGCTTCCTGGCATGACAGTGTTGCCTGGGCTGATGGACTTGCACTCGCACCTGCTGCTGCACCCCTACAACGAAAAGCTGTGGGACGATCAGGTGCTGACCGAGCCTCCGATGTACCGCACGATCGTTGCGACCAAGCATGCAGAGGCGACGTTGATGGCGGGCTTCACCACGTTGCGCGATCTGGGAACCGAGGGGGCGGGATTTTCCGATGTGGCGCTGAAGCGTGCGATCCACGAAGGCGTAATTCCCGGACCGCGATTGTGGGTAGTGACGCGCGCGATCGTGGCAACGGGTGCGTATGGGCCGGCAGTGCGCGATTTTCGGCCTGACATCACGCTGCCGCAGGGAGCGCAGGAGGCGACAGGCGAGGCTGAGGCAGTAACGGCAGTGCGCGAGCAGGCCGCGCGCGGTGCGGACTGGATCAAGATCTATGGCGACTACCGCACCGGGCCGCGCGGTGAGACGCGGCCCACGTTCTCGCAGGCAGAGATGAATGCAATGGTAGTGGCGGCGCATGACGGCGGCCGGCCAGTGGCAGTGCATGCGGAGTCCGATGAGGGGATGCGACGCGCGGCGCTGGCTGGGGTGGACACCATCGAACACGGGACTGGCGGGACAGAGGCGACCTTTCGCATGATGGCGGAGAAGCACATCGCGTACATGCCGACGCTGACCGCGGTGGAAGCGTACGCGATCTATTTCCATCACTATGTCCCGGGCCAACCTCCAACTGACGAAATGCAAGAGGTGGCGCATGCATTCGAATTAGCGCGGAAGGCCGGCGTAACGATCGGATGCGGAAGCGATGTAGGAGTCTTCAAACACGGCGAGAACTGGCGCGAGCTGGATTGGATGGTGCGCGACGGCATGACGCCGGTGGAGGCGTTGACCGCGGCGACAGCAACGGATGCGGCGGTGATCGGGATGAGCAAGCAGCTTGGGGGCCTGCATCCCGGCATGCTGGCGGATGTGATCGCGGTAGAGGGCGATCCGACGCAGAAGATTGAAGCGACGAAGGACGTGCGGCTTGTGGTCAAGGATGGCGTGGTATACCGGCGTCCGTAGTTTGCCTACCGGAGTAGCGACATTCTCTAGTTGATGCCGGATCGAATCGTGATTGTGAGGTCAGGCCATTGGCAACGGTGCAGAGATCTTTCGCTTCACGGTGAGCGCCAGTCGTTCGACGAAATGCCAGCTTAGCCAGCCCAATCCACAGCAAATAACCGTTGAACCAATAAATGTTATCCACGGAGAGCCATGGGAATACCAGATCCACAGACCTTCGACAGGCCATCCGTAAAGATAAATGCCATAGGAAATGTCTGGGAACCTTAGATGTTCAAGACGGCGAAACCGTATTCCGCCGAGATAGAAGAGCAAATAGCCACCGAATATCACCATTGCAGCCTCAGAGATACGCGCTCGCGGTGCAACCAGACAAAAACCCGTTGCTGCCAGGAAGCCGAGCAATGGGCGAAAGGGAATTCTATCTTTGAAGAAGTAAAAACATCCGCCAAGAAAGAAAATGGACGCGAATCTGAAAAACGCAACCGGCGCGCCTAAAAACAACTGCGCTCCATGCCAGAGAAAATAACGCTGAAGATGTTCATTTAGCGCAAATAGAAAGAGCAGCGCGCAGCTCACGAACCAGATTGGTCGACGAACCAGCCCAAGTGCTCCAAGCAATGCGACGAGCAAGTAACATCGAAACTCGTAAGCAATCGTCCAAAGGGAGCCGTTGACCCACTGATAGTGGAGTCCCGGGAAGGCCGGCGGTGTTGCGGGAATACCCAGTAACAACAAACTCGCAACGAACATGCCACCCAAGTTAGAGAAAAAATGGGGAGCCGCGGGGGCGAGGCTGCCGACAACCAGAGTACTAACGAGGACAGCGACGACATAGCCCGGAATGATGCGGCGCGCGCGTTTTTTGA
>JBJMGC010000179.1:0-9511 GCA_045808105.1 Acidobacteriaceae bacterium
ACTTGCCGAGTTGCAGCTTCAGTCAGCGACTATGACTCGGGCAGCGGAACGGGTTGACGCGGCGCGATCTAGAACGAGTGATGTGCAAGAGGGCATTCGACGAACAACGGCGAATATCACAAGCGATGAGGAAGCACGTGATACGGCGACTAACGACGCCGAAAAGGATAAGCTTGCGAGCGATCTAGATCGACTGAAAAGCGGGCTCTCTAATCTTAAGAAACTTGAGCAGGATCGCTTGTCGAATCAGCAGGAAGCCGAAGCGTCGCTTCAGAAAGCTCAGGATGCGCATGACACAATCGAAGATCAACTCGGCACTCTGGCAAAAACGTTGCGCACGGCTCAGGACGTTGGAAATAAGTAAGCTCTGCAAGCCTACCCACAATCCCAAACCTGAGAGCATCCGCGAGAGCATTTGCTTGGCCCACCTCTTCTACTTCTCCGGGTAAGTTAACCGACGAAGTCGACCTTCACCGGATGCGGGATGATGCCGCGTTCGTGACCGAGCTCGAGGAGCTTGCGGATCGCCTGCTTGCCGTCTTCGCCGTAGTTGAGCGTGCGCTCGTTCACGTACATGCTGACGAAGCGGTTGGCCAGCTGCGCGTCGAGATCGCGGGCGAACTGCATGGCGTAGGCCAGTGCCTCCTCGCGATGATCGAGCGCGTGCTGAATGCTTTCGCGGAGCGCTTTGGTGACAACGCGCATGGTTTCATCGCCCAGGCTGCGGCGGATGGCATTGCCGCCGAGGGGCAACGGCAGGCCAGTCTGTTCGCGCCACCACTGGCCGAGATCGAGCACCTTGTGGAGACCGCTTGCTGCGTAGGTGAGCTGGCCTTCGTGAATGATGAGTCCGGCCTCGTGCTTGCCGGCGAGCACCTGCGGGATGATCTGGTCGAAGGGGACGAGCGTGGTGCGAACATCGGGAGCGAAGAGCTTGAGCGCGAGCGCGGCAGTCGTCAACTCGCCCGGAATGGCGATGCGAACATTTTTAATTTCGTCGAGTGAGAAGCGCTTGCTCGAGACGATCATCGGGCCGTAGCCCTCGCCCACGCTGCCGCCACACGCCATCAGCGCGTAGTTGTCCTGCAGGTAGGGATAGGCGTGGAAGGAGATCGCGGTGACGTCGTAGAAGGCCTCGTGAATCGCCTTCTGGTTCAGCGTCTCGATGTCGGTGAGGGTGTGGGTGAACTTCAGGCCGGGCACGCGCACCTTGTTGGTGGCGAGGCCGTAAAACATGAATGCGTCATCGGAGTCCGGCGAATGCGCGATGGTGATTTCGCGGATGCCGGTCGGGGTGGGTTCCAACTGAGGGGTAGTGCTCACGCTGCGTCGATCCTTTCAATGCGCGGCCGATACCTGTGGGCCGCTAATGCGTTTTAGTTCTGCTGCTGCGTCTTGGAGGAGGAGCGCGTAGAGAAGGAATGGAAGATCTGGGCGCACACTGCGGCGATCATTACCTTAGCGGCGTCGCCGGCCAGGAAGGGAACGACCGAGACGCTCAGCAGATGGGAAAAGCTGGCGCGCGTCAGCACTTCGAGCCAGAGCGCGCCCGTAGTCAGCAGAACCAGATCGCCGGCGACCGCGCCGATCAGCGCCGCCCAGGCATTCTGTTTTCCCGCGCGATAGAGCAGGCCAGCCAGGGCCGCAGCGAACGGCGCCGCCAGCAGGTAGCCGCCGGTTGGACCGACGAGCTGCGCGATGCCGCCGGGTCCGTGCGGGCTGAAGACCGGCATGCCTGCCGCTCCTTCGAGGAGATACACCGTCATCACTGCGAAGCTTTCACGCGGCGCCAGCAGCAGGCCCAGCAGCAGCACGGCGAAGGGCTGCAGCGTGATGGGCACCGGAGTGAAGCCGAGCGGAATCGAAATGTGCGCAGAGAGAGCGACAAGCGCGGTGGCTCCGATCAGTAGTGCGCACCGCGTTGCGACTCGCCGCGAGTTGGTGGCGAGCTGGTTTCGATCCTGTGCAAGGGCTGTCTGGCGGATCATTCTCTTCTCCTGATTTCCTCTGCGGGCCGTTGGAGCGGCTCATGTGCGATCAGAGGCTGTCCTGTTTTCCATCGGTCTCGGCGGCAGCTTCTGCTGGCACTTGCTCTCGATCGCGGCGAACATGCCGGGCGACCGCGATGGCTGCCCATAGCAGTGCGCACAGACTCGCAACGAAGACAGCAAACAACCAGCGCATGCGTGAGGAGCCGATCCTGCCGGCCCAGTCAGGATAACAAACCAGCGCATCTGCGGACGGGCCCGGTCGGTCAATGCGGGAAGCTATTCGGGAATGCAGCAAGGGGTCATTCGGTGCAGGACACTGTCAGTTAATGCAAGAAGCTGTCAGCTAATGCAGGACGCGATCCAGGCCAGGTAGGCGCTGCTGCCGTCGGTGACGTCCAGCACCAGAAACTCCGGCAGCTCGTAGCTGTGCAGCTCGTGAACGCGGGCGCGGACAGCCTCAACCTTCCCTTGCAGGGTCTTGATCAGCAACAACACCTCTTCAGCTGTCTCTACGGCTTCCTTCCAGCGGTAAATGGAGTGAACGCCGCCGATAAGATTGACGCAGGCGGCCAACTGTTCCTGAACCAGGGCATGCGCGATACGTTTCGCTTCGGAGCGCTGGGAAGTGGTCACGAGAATGAGGCGAGTGTCGGTCATGCGATACGGCCGGTCTGAGAAGGTTGTGGGGAAGGTTGTGCGAGAGATGCGCAGTCTGCCATACAATCCTCGCCGGGCCGCATCCCATGCGACAGTGTTAAGAGCGACAGAAGGTTGTGAGTGCACCTTGCCGGTGAGCGGAGAGACAGGAGAGATATGGCCACAGAGATCAAGTTCGGAACCTCGGGCTGGCGAGCCATCGTTGCGGAGGAGTTTACGCTGGCAAACATACGCCGCGCCGTTACCGGCATCGCCAGCTATGTGGCGAGCCAGCCGGGCAGCCATCGCGTGCTGGTGGGCCGCGATCCGCGTTTTCTGGGCGAGATGTTCGTCGACGAGGCGGCGCGTCTTCTGGCGCAGCATGGCGTGACACCGGTGGTGATTCCGGATGCTGCTCCGACGCCAGCGATCGCCTATGCCATTCGCGAGCACAAGGCCAGCGGCGGCATCAACTTTACGGCGTCGCACAATCCGCCGGAGTACAACGGCATCAAGTTTTCGACGCCCGACGGTGCGCCCGCGCTGCCGGAGACGACCAGCAAGATTGAGGCCGCGATTCGCGCGCTGGGCGACGCTCCCGTAGCGCAGGCAAAGCCGGTCGAGAACGTGCAGAAGCTGGATGTGAAGCCGGATTACCTGAAGCGGCTGGGCGAGCTGGTGGATTTCAAGGCGATTCAGGCATCGAAGATCAAGATCGTCTTCGATCCGTTCTGGGGAGCGGCGCGCGGATACACGTCGGATGTGCTGCGCAGTCATGGCATCGACGTGAGTTGCGTGCACGACTACCGTGACGTGCTCTTCGGCGGACACGCGCCGGAGCCGGACGATCATCTGCTGGGCGACGCGAAAAAAAAGATGCAGGAGACGGGCGCGCACATCGGCATTGCGACCGATGGCGATGCCGACCGCTTCGGCATTGTCGATGCCGACGGCACGTTCATTCAGCCGAATTACGTGATCGCGCTGCTGTTCGAATATTTGATCGAGACGCGCGGCTGGAAGAACGGCGTTGCCAAGTCCGTCGCCACGACCAACCTCATCAATGCGATTGCAGAGAAGCAGGGCGTGCAGTTGTATGAGACGCCGGTGGGCTTCAAGTTTATCGGCGAGCTGATCATCAAGGATGAGATCGCGATCGGCGGCGAGGAGAGCGCCGGACTCACCATTCGCGGACACGTGCCGGAAAAGGATGGCGTGATCGCCGGACTGCTGATGGCGGAGATGGTGGCGCGGCGCGGCAAAAGCATCGGCGAGCAGCTTAAGGAGCTGTTTGGCAAATATGGTTCCTTCTATCCAGTGCGGGAGAACTTCCGCTTGACCAGCGAGGGGAAGCAGAAGTTCACTGAGAAGGTGAAGAAAGATCCCACGGAGCTGGCTGGGCAGAAGGTGAAGCAGGTGGTGCGCACCGATGGCCTGAAGCTGATCTTCGAGGATGGCTCCTGGGTGTGCTATCGCCTCTCCGGAACCGAGCCTGTGGTACGCGCCTACACCGAGGCGCGCGATGAGCAGGAGAGCGCAAAGCTGACGCAGGCGGCGAAAGACTGGGTCCTGCAGTAACGAAAGGGAAGCAGTGAATACGGCACAGGCACGGCCTCATACGCAAACCGGCAGGCTCGCGCGACGCTTCATGGTCGCGACCGCCGCGTATGGCCAACGCCGCCGCATCGCGACTGTCCTGGCTATCGTGATCGCTGTGCTGGTTGGCTATCATGCGCTGTTCGGCGCAAACGGCGTGGTGGCCTATCGCGCCAAGCGCAGCGAAGATCACCGGCTGGCGCAGCAGCTGGAAAAGATGAAGGTCGAGAATGCGCACCTGAAGTCGCATGTCGAACACCTGAAGACGGATCCCGACGCGATTGAGTATGAGGCGCAGACGCGGCTTCGGTACACGAGGCCGGACCAGGTGATTGTCCTCAACAGTGTTGCCAACAGCGCTACGCCTGCTGCTAACACCGCTTCGCCCAGAACGAAGCCAGCTTCTCCCAAATCCAAATAGCAGCGGCCTGCAGAGAACACCTGCAGAGAACAGAAGAGGCGGGCGGGTTCCGCTCACTCGCGGTTTATACTGAGGGTATGAGTACAGCAGCGCCGCGCGATCGCTACCTTTTCGGCTCGCTTGAGAGCAGCGCCAAGAACCAGATGAAGGTGCAGGAGGCGAACTTCGGCGAAGAGCAGCCGGAGGGCATCATCCTGACATCACTGGATTTTGCGGTGAACTGGATTCGCAAGAGCTCGGTTTGGCCGATGACATTCGGGCTTGCGTGCTGCGCCATCGAGATGATGTCGATGGGCGCGTCGCGCTTTGATGTGGCGCGCTTCGGAGCAGAGGTGTTTCGTCCCTCGCCGCGTCAGTCGGATCTGATGGTGATCGCGGGCCGCGTCTCGCAGAAGATGGCGCCGGTGATTCGCCGGCTCTGGGAACAGATGCCCGAGCCCAAGTGGGTCATCTCCATGGGCGCATGCGCGACTTCGGGCGGAGTTTTCAATAATTACGCGCTGGTGCAAGGGGTGAATCAGATCATTCCCGTCGATGTGTATGTTCCGGGGTGTCCTCCACGCCCGGAGCAGCTCATTTATGCCATCACTCTGCTGCAGGAGAAGATTCTGCGGGAGCGCGGCAGTCTAAAGCGGACGCTCAATCTGAGCTAATCCGGTTTTTACTCAGCTTTGGGCCGGCCGGCAGGCCCAATTCGGTGCGCTTTCGTAACCAAGTGCCGCGAAAAGGCCCGATAGGCATCCTCGACGGGCAGGAAATCCTTTAAATACCCTCAAGTTCAACGAAATAGTACTTGCATCGATGGTGGATGCCATTAGGATGGTGCAGTCCGGGATTTGTCCCGGTCGGGTGCACCTTTTTTGGGGCGGTTGCCGGGTGGTCATGAAATGGGTTACTCCAGTGATGCTCTGGATAAGCTATTGAAAATTCTAGGCAACTCACCTACTAAAATATGCACTAACCTAGGCAACGTATGGTAGCTTTCTTCCTTGCGCTGCCTGCTCGTTGTCTCCCGGGTGGCTGAGCGTTCTTGGGGTATGATGGGACACTCAAGTGCCATTCGTAATATAGATTTGTATGACTTTCAGTACGGTTGCGGAGGATAGACGCATGCATTTACGTCCGTTGCATTCTCTGAGCCGGATTCTGCTCGTAACTTGCGCGGTTGGCCTGGGAACAACGGCTGTCTTAGCGCAGGACACGACGAATTCGCCGTCGACGCCGACTCCGAATTCAACGCAGACTCCGCCTCAGCCCACTCAAGATCAAACGTCAAGCAGTGCTCCGGCGGCCGCCCCTGCCCCTGCCGCCCCTGCCCCTGGAACAACTGCTCCGCAAGCTCCTTATGCTTCGCGGGTCGATATCTTCCTGGGCTATTCGTATTTGGCACCCCACGGTTCTGTCACCATCCCGGGTGGTGCAGCCGTCGGCATTACCGGGCCGGTCAGTTACTCGTCCATCGACTACGGCGCGATCGGCAGCGGTACCTACTTCTTCAATCGGTATGTAGGTGCGCAGGCCGAGGTCAGCGTTCATCCTGATGGCAACAATGACGGCGCAACGGTAACCTCGGGCGGCATCGTGTTCCGCTACCCGACGGAAGACATTACACCGTTCGTGCACTTTGAGGGCGGCGCGGTTCGTCTGGGCGGTCCGTTCAAGCAGCCATACACCTGGGGTCCGGCACTCACGGCGGGCGGCGGTCTCGACTACGGGATCAGCAACTTCCTGGGCAATCACCTGGCGATTCGCGTCTTCCAAGCGGATTACCAGTACTATCACGTCAACTTTGGCCCACAGTTCCCGTATCCAACCGGAGGACGGGCCAATCTCAATGTGGCTCGCCTGAGCGCTGGTCTGGTCTATCGCATGGGCAACATCACGCCGCCTCCGCCAGTCGCGTATCAGTGCGCTGCGAGCCCGGCGTCTGTCTATCCCGGTGACCCGGTCACGGTCACTGGTACACCGACTAACCTGAACCCCAAGAAGAACCCCACCTACACCTGGACGGGTGCCAACGGCGTCAAGGTGACCGGGGACAACACGACCGGCAACGTGGACACGAATGGCCTGAACCCGGGCAGCTACACGGTGACCGGCCATGTTTCGCAGGGACTGAAGGCCGGCCAGTTCGCCGATTGCACCGCGAACTTCGAGGTTAAGCAGTTCGAGCCGCCGACCATCAGCTGCTCGGCGAATCCCACCACGCTCAAGCCGGGTGACAGCTCGACGATCACTGCACAAGGCGTAAGCCCGCAGAACCGTCCGCTGACCTACACCTACTCGACTTCGGCTGGCCAGATCAACGGCAACAACAACACAGCGACCCTGAACACAGCTGGCGCGCCGGCCGGTCCGATTACCGTGACCTGCAACGTGGCAGACGACAAGGGTCAGACGGCCTCGACGACGACTTCGGTCAACATCGAGCAGCCGCCACCGCCGCCGCAGCCCAAGACGCAGACGCTCTGCTCGATCAACTTCGATCGTGACAAGCGCCGTCCGGCCCGCGTCGACAACGAAGCCAAGGCCTGCCTGGATGACGTAGCGCTCAACCTGCAGCGTCAGTCGGATGCGACTGCTGTTGTGGTTGGCGACTCGGCAACCAATGAGAAGATGGGTCCGAAGCTGGCAGCGCAGCGCGCCGTCAACACCAAGGACTACCTGGTCAAGGAGAAGGGCATTGATGCCTCCCGCGTCCAGGTTCGGACTGGTACTGAAGCCGGTAAGCAGGTGCAGAACTACCTGGTTCCGTCTGGTGCCAACTTCGACACCGATGTGCAGGGCACAACCCAGGTGAATGAGGACAGCGTGCGGCCACAAACCCGCGCTGCCCATGCCGCTCACCGTGCACGCCGCCGCGCTAAGAAGGCGGCTGCAGGGGCCCCACAGCAGTAGGCGTTCTTCCGCAACAAAGGGCTGACCGGTTCTCCGGTCAGCCCTTTTTCTTGGTACCGGCATCTCACCTTGGCGATGAGAGTCATCGGCCAGATGCTCAGCTTGGTACCGGCCATTTCGTGTGATTGCCAGCCCTCTCCCGCCCCGTTACCCTTGCATCACAGCTCTCCCCAAAGAGGTACATCCGTTCCGATGAATTGCCGTCTCGCATCTCTGCTCCTGCTCCCTGCCTTTTCGCTTCCGCTTCTTGCATTGCCGCCTCAGGCTGCAACTAATGCGAATCCTGTCGCCACCGCGTGGGTTCCCGTGGGTCCGGACGGGGGTGATGCCCGGAGCTTTGCGGCCGATCCTTCGGACAGCCATCATCTTTATCTGGGCACGACCAACAGCTGGCTCTATGAGAGCCGCGACAACGGCGCGTCCTGGAAGCGGCTCACCAAGCTTTCGCCGAAGGACGATCTGATCCTCGACAACATCGTCGTCGACGAGTCGGATCCGAAGACTATCTACGTGGCGGCCTGGGTGGTGGATCATCCCGACGGAGGTCTGTTCGTCAGCCACGATTCCGGAAAGACCTGGATCAAGGTGCCGGCGATGGATGGGCAGTCCATTCGCGCGCTTTCCCAGGCGCCATCGAATCCCAAGATGCTTGTGGTGGGCACGCTAAAGGGAGTCTTCCGCAGCGAAGATGGCGGCCAGCACTGGGATCTGATTACCCCGGCGAACAGCAACGAGCTGCATGAGGTGGAATCGATCGCGATCGACCCCAAGGACCCGAAGACGATCTATGCCGGCACCTGGCATCTGCCATGGAAGACGACCGATGGCGGCGCGAACTGGCACAACATCAAGCAGGGGCTCATCGATGATTCGGATGTGTTTTCCATCATCATCGATTCCACGACGCCGCAGACGGTCTATACCAGCGCCTGCTCCGGCATCTACAAGAGCGACAACGGCGGGGAGGAGTACCACAAGATACAAGGCATTCCCTCTACGGCGCGTCGGACCCGGGTGTTGATGCAGGATCCGGCCGATCACTCCATCGTCTACGCCGGAACCACCGAAGGCCTCTATCGCACGACTTCGGCCGGCACCAATTGGTCGCGGCTGACCGGTCCGGACGTGATCATCAACGACGTGTACGTCGATCCGAAGGACCACAGGCACGTGTTGCTGGCGACGGATCGCAGCGGCGTGCTGCTGAGCAACGATCAGGCCGTCAGCTTTGCCCAATCCAATCAGGGCTTCTCCGAGCGGCAGGTGGTTGCGCTGGCGAAGGATGCGAAGGATCCGAACCGCCTGTATGCCGGCGTGGTCAATGACAAGATGTACGGCGGGGTCTTCACCTCCGGCGATGATGGCCGCAGCTGGCAGCAGCAGAGCCAGGGACTGGATGGCCGTGACGTCTTCAGCCTTGGCGAGAGCGCGGATGGCACGCTGCTGGCGGGAACCGGCCACGGCATTTTCGTGTGGCAGGACGGCCGCTGGCAGGCTGCTGGACGCGTGGTGCAGATGGAAGAGAAGACGACCTACGAACGCCGCAAGGGCAAGCGCGTGAAGACCGTCAAGACGGTTGCGAAGCCTGCGGGCGACATCGATGGACGCGTCCATGATTTCGATTTGACGAGTGGCACCTGGTACGCGGCGACCTCAGCCGGTGTGTTCCAGAGCACCGACCAGGGCAAGGTCTGGACCGGCGGGCCGGTCCTGGGGCAGACGGATTATCAGAGCGTGCACGCGCAGGGACCTGTCGTCCTGGCGACTCGCCGCGGCGGCATTGCTTTTTCCCAGGATGGCGGCAAAACATGGCAACCGCAGCCGCTGCCTGAGAAGCTCACCGCGATCCGCACCAGCACCGTGGCACCCGACGGCAGCATGTGGATCGGGGGACGCGAAGGCGTCTACTACAGCACAGACAACGGCGCCCACTGGACGTTCATGTCGACGCTGCCGATTTCCGACATCA
>JBJMGC010000180.1:0-5393 GCA_045808105.1 Acidobacteriaceae bacterium
CCTCCACCTGCTGCAGAGGCATAGTGTTGGAGGTTAGCGCAAACGTCATGATCGGCTGATCGGCCGGGTTCACCTTGCTGTAGATCGGCGGGTTGGGAAGGCCAGTGGGGAGGAAGCTTTGCGCGGCGTTGATGCCGGCCTGCACCTCCTGCTCGGCAACGTCGATGTCCTCGGTGAGGTTGAACTGCAGAACAATGACCGAGCCGCCTTGAGAGCTTGTGGAGGTCATCTGATTCAGGCCCGGCATTTGGCCGAACTGCCGTTCAAGCGGCGCGGTCACGGCAGAGGACATCACATCCGGACTGGCACCGGGATAGAACGTGACTACCTGGATGATGGGGTAGTCCACCTCTGGCAGTGCGGAGACGGGGAGCTGCCGGTACGCAACGAAGCCCGCGAGCAGAATGGCCACCATC
This sequence comes from Acidobacteriaceae bacterium, assembly GCA_045808105.1. Lineage (GTDB taxonomy): Bacteria > Acidobacteriota > Terriglobia > Terriglobales > Acidobacteriaceae > KBS-83. The sequence continues at coordinate 417 of JBJMGC010000180.1, forward strand.
AGAAGTGAGGTGGCCACGGGCCGCAGAATGAAGATGCGAGATGGACTCACGACGGACCTAATTGCTGCTGTTGCTGCTTCTTCTGATTGCGATGGCTTGCAGCTGCGGTGGTGGATACCTTGCTGCCGTTCTGCAGCTTGTCCGCGCCGTCGACCACTACCTGCTGGTCGGCTTGGAGGCCGCCTTTGAGAATCACCATCGAGCCCTGAGTGGTATCGATATCCACGGGCTGCATGACGACAGTGCCGCTGCCGACCCCGTTCCCATTCTTATTGGCTGGACCGTTGCTGGCTGGACCGCTGCTTCCGCTGGCGGCGCCGCCGGCCTGCTGGGATGAGGCCGCATTGGCCTCAGGCTTTACCAGCCAGACATAGTCGTTGTCCGTACCGTGCTGAACCGCTGCCGCGGGCACGACGATGGAGTTCTTCCGCTGCTCCAGGATGAGGTGAACGTTCACGAATTGGTTCGGGAACAGCTTCTCGTCGGAGTTTCCAAAGACTGCCTTGAGCTTGTCCGTCCCGGTGGTGGTATCGATCTGGTTGTCGGCAGCCGTCAATTGCCCGCTTTCCAGCTGCACCGTATCGGAGCGATCAAAAGCAATCGCATCCAGCTTGTGGTCCTGCCGCAGCTTGGTAAGAACGCGCTGCAACTGGTCCTCCGGAAGCGTGAAGTAAACAGCAATCGGGCGGAATTGATTCACGACCAGAGTTTGCGTGGTATTCGCGGTGACAAGGTTTCCAGGATCAACCTGGCGCAGGCCAACCTTGCCATCAATCGGCGATTTGATATGGCAATAGGTCACATTGAGCTGGGCCGACTCAATGGCTGCCTGATCGGATTTGATCGCGCCGACAAACTGGCCAAGGTTGGACTGATAGGTATCCAACTGCTCCTTGGAAACGACCCCCTGATCGTAAAGCGCCTTGTAGCGGTTGAACTCCGCCTGATTGTTCTGCAACTGCGCTTCATCGCGCGCGAGCTGGCCCTTTGCCTGGTCCAATGTCGCCTGATACGGCCGCGGGTCGATGGTCATCAGTTCGGCGCCCTTATGAACGTCCTGCCCCTCGCGGAAGTAGAAGTTGGTAAGTTCGCCCGTCACGCGGGGGATGATCTTGACGCTGTAATACGGGGTGATCGTACCCAGACCCGTGAGATAGATAGGCACCGTCTCCTGCCGCACCGGCGCGACCTGCACCGGCACCGCCTGGTTGGCCATCGCCAGCTGTCTGCGCGCAGCCGTGGCCTTCTCCGCCCGCTTCGCGGTCACGGTGCGCCACGTAATCAGCCCGGCCAGGCCGAGCAGCACCAGCAGAACCACCCAGCGCAGCCATCCGCGCCTGCGGGGCTCCTGCGGGTTTTCGCCGGGAGCTTCGCCGCCGGGAACGCGGTAGGCGTAAGTCGAAGACGGAACCTGTTCAGTAGGCGCGGCAGGTGGCATGGAGTTTTTCTTCTTTCCAGTTTCTGTCTGAGTGAGCTTTCGCCCCAGGTCTTCCTCGAAGGCCCGTGCGGGGAGTCCTGGTCCAGTATGAGACTAGGGACGATCCGACTCGACCATAGGTTTCTTGCCTTTACCAAATCTTTTCACATGATGGGATTGCCTTACCATAGATGTGCCGCATTCTGTAGTTATGAGGCACAGAATCACGGGATCTCTTGTGGTTTGCTGAATCAAATGGCTTGGATGTGACATCCTAGGTGCATTGAGCAGAGTGCAACCCACCCTGATCGACTCTTCCATTGGTCCAAGCGACAATCCCCCTATGTGGACGGATTTCGAGTCGAGGGCCGGGCTGAATTGCAGCGGCACCGGCAGTCATAAGAGAAGGCTAGAGCTGGCAAAGGCAGATCGCTAACCGCGGCGCCCATTGTCGGCTCGTTATTGTGCCAGACTGCTTTGTACACTGTAGAGGTTCGCGCAGCGCGCCCTCAAAATACTTGTCTCCGCTCAGGCGATCGCGATGACGATCCCGGGCGATCCAAACAGCCGTCGGCGCAAGCTGCCGATACCAGAGGAAGTGTCCGAAGCCTATGTGGATTGTCCGACTCGCACTGCGACGGCCGTATACCTTCGCAGTTCTAGCGCTGCTGCTCTTGATTATCGGTCCGCTGTCCATTCTCAACACGCCGGTCGATATCTTTCCGAATATCGATATCCCGGTGGTGAGCATTGTCTGGCAGTATCAGGGCCTCTCCGCGGAACAGATATCGAACCGCATCATCACGCTTACAGAGCGGGTGATGACCACCACTGTCGATAACATCGAGCACATAGAGTCGAATTCGCTCTATGGTGTCGCGGTCGTCAAGATCTACTTCCAGCCGCAGGTCAACTTGCCTATGGCCATCGCGCAAGTCACGGCCGTCTCACAGACGCAGTTGCGCCAGCTTCCTCCGGGCACGACGCCGCCGCTCATTATCGACTTCAACGCGTCGAGCGTCCCGATCCTGCAGCTCGGCGTCTCCGGCAAAGGACTTACCGAACAGCAGCTCAACGACTACAGCCTCAATTTCATCCGCACCCAGCTCGTCACTATTCGCGGCGCTGCAATTCCTTATCCCTATGGCGGCAAGCAGCGCCAGGTGCAGGTGGATCTCGATCTGCATCAACTGCAGGCCAAGGGCCTGTCGCCTAGCGACGTCACGAATACGATCGCCAATCAGAATCTGATTCTGCCTTCGGGCACGCTTAAGGTCGGGACCTATGAATATCAGGTCGAGACCAATAGCGCTCCCACCACGATCGAAGGGCTCAATGATCTGCCCATTCGCCAGGTGAATGGTGCTATGGTCTACGTCCACGATGTGGCCCATGTGCGCGATGGATTCCCGCCACAGACCAACATCGTCCGGGTGGATGGCCAGCGTGCGGCGCTGATGACGATCCTCAAGAATGGTGACGCTTCCACGCTGGACATCATCAAGGGCATCTATAGCAAGCTGCCCGGGATCAAGGAGTCGCTGAACGCGCCACAGCTTCGCATCACGCCGCTCTCCGATCAATCGATCTTTGTGCGCGGCGCTATCTCGGGCGTAGTGCATGAAGCGATCATCGCAGCCTGCCTCACCGGCTTCATGATCCTGGTCTTTCTCGGCAGCTGGCGTTCGACGCTCATCATCGCGGTGTCGATCCCGCTCTCGATTCTGGTATCTCTCATCACGTTGGGCGCACTGGGCGAGACCATCAACATCATGACGCTCGGGGGACTCGCATTGGCTGTCGGCATTCTGGTGGATGACGCGACAGTCGAGATCGAAAACATCAACCGCAATCTCGAAGAGGGCAAGGAGATTGAGCAGGCGATCCTTGACGGCGCGGCGCAGATCGCCATCCCGGCCTTCGTCTCCACGATCTCGATCTGCATTGTCTTCGTGCCCATGTTCTTCCTCGGCGGCGTTGCGAAATACCTTTTCGTTCCGTTGGCGGAGGCAGTGGTCTTTGCCATGCTGGCGTCCTACTTCCTCTCCCGCACCGTCGTGCCAACCATGGCCAAGTTTCTGCTGGTGGAACACGATGCGGAGGCGGAGAGGCGAAAACAGCAGAGCCGCAATCCGTTCATCCGCTTTCAGCTTGCCTTCGAGCGGCGCTTCGAACAGCTGCGCCACTTCTATCACGGCCTGTTGGCACTGGCGGTCCGGCACAGCACCGTGTTTCTGATTATTTTTCTGCTGTTTTGCGGGGGCTCGTTTGCGCTGCTTTACCCCTGGCTGGGACAGGACTTCTTCCCCTCCGTCGATGCTGGTCAGTTCAAGCTGCACGTACGAGCACGGACCGGGACTCGTATCGAGGAGACGGCCCGCCTGTGCGACCAGATCGACAATGCCATCCGGCGCGAAATTCCGGCACGCGAGCTCGTCACCATCATCGACAACATCGGTATCCCCTACTCCGGCCTGAATCTCTCCTATGGCAACTCAGGAGTGGTCGGATCGGCGGATGCGGACATCACCGTCTCGCTGACCAAGGATCACCGGCCCACGAACAGCTATGTTGAAGATCTCCGCGAGAAGCTGCCGCAGGAGTTTCCCGGGGTTACGTTCTACACACTTCCGGTCGACATGACGACGCAGATCCTGAACTTCGGACTGCCGGCGCCCATCGACGTGCAGGTGATTGGTCAGAATCAGGTCGCGGATCGCGATTTCGCTGAGAAGCTGATGCAGGAGATCAAGTACGTGCCGGGTACGGCCGATCTGCGGATTCAGCAGCCCTTCAACCAACCGCGACTCTTTGTCGACGTGGATCGTTCGCGCGCGCAGGACATTGGGCTGACCCAACGAGATGTCGCCGGTTCGTTGCTGGTAGCACTCAGCGGCTCGTTCCAGACGTCGCCCACGTTCTGGCTCAATCCGAAGAACGGCGTCAGCTACAACATTGCTACGCAGACGCCGCAATATTCCCTGGATTCGCTCAACGACCTGGAGAGCGTCCCGATCACGGCAGGCGCTGCACCAAACAGCAGCGCGAATTTCAACATGTTCACGCCTGCGGCACAGATGGGCGGCAAGCCGATCCAAATACTCGGTAATCTCACTTCCGTTACGCGCGGCGAAGAGCTCGCGACGGTCACGCACTATAACATCCAGCCGGTGATCGACATCTACGGCAATATCGACAACACCGACCTGCGCAGCGTCGCGGACCAGATCAGAACCATCATCGCCAAGCACCACAAAGATCTGCCCGCCGGATCGCGCATTGTGGTGCGCGGCCAGGTACAGACAATGCGATCCTCCTTCGTCGGCCTGGTCAGCGGTCTTTTCTTCTCAATTCTCCTCGTCTATCTCTTGATCGTCGTCAACTTCCAGTCGTGGCTGGATCCATTCATCATTGTGGCCGGCCTGCCCGCCGCGCTGGCCGGCATCGTCTGGATGCTCTTCCTCACCGGCACCCACATCAGCGTTCCGGCGCTCACGGGCTCCATTATGTGCATGGGTGTGGCCACTGCAAATTCGATTCTGGTGGTCTCCTTTGCCAAG